>NZ_JVPT01000065.1:0-57730 GCF_001055915.1 Corynebacterium sp. 212_CJEI
TCAACATCGGTCTGGCACTTGACAAAAACATAGGGACACCCCCCGTTTACTAAACGAGCAGCATCCGCGTCCTACCCATGCAGGCGGTTAGCAGCACAGACCAAAGCGGAGAGCACGGAAGCCTCCGGAGTCTGGCCGAAGCCCATGGTCCACACATGGTCATTGTTGTGACCTGCATAGACAAAGGTAGCCGTAGCCTCGAAAATCTCGAACTGGTGGAACTCCACGATTTCAACGCGGTAACCTGCATCAGCCAGCAAGTTGGTGCAAGCCGACACCGGCCCCATAGCGGTGATTTCCTGGGTGAAAGTGCGAGTGTGGTCGTCCTTGTCGGTCAGTGTTAAGTCAGCGTTGAAATTCCAGCGCCCCAGGGTGCCACGGGTTGCGTCGAAATTCTTGATCTGAACCGGGCCGCTCGTGGGGGAGTAAGTGTCCTTGAACTTCTGCCAGTTCATGCCACGGGCTTCCTGCCTCAAGCCACGAGGCAGGCGATGTCCGAATCGAGCCCTAAACGGATCGTCGGAATAAGTTCGCACATTGCCATTGTCCTGGTGCTCCAACGAAGGGCGCTTGCCCGTGAACGTCGTCGAAGTGGACATGTTCTTCTGGGTGCGAGTGGGAAACATTCTTTTCTGGTCCTTTGCTTAGTTGCTTTTGCTGTGAGTGGCGGACCAACCAAGTGCTTTGAGAAGTTGCGGCCAGAGACCCCGTGTGGAGGGGTCAGTCCTGTCGGCCTCCACCGGGGTTCGTAGCCTTCGCTACTCGAATAAGAATGTTCTGCTGCATGGGTGGAACCTTACTACAGGTAAAAGATGTGACACAAGTCATTCAATCAATATCTTTGGTGGATTCTTTGCTGTCCCCGTTAAATTCCGTTGACAGAGGCCAGGAAAACCGCCTCGCCAATAGCGATGTCGCGAATCTCGTTCGGGTCGACCGATTCATCAGCCGAGTGGATGCGAGCCTGTGGCTCCTCCACGCCGTAAAGCGCGATGTCAGCACCTGGTACGGCGTCCAGCAGGGTGGCGCACAGCGGAATTGAGGCGCCCTCGCCCATGCTTGCGGTCTCCTTGCCATAGGCGGCCGACAGGCTGTCAGCGACCAGTTGCACAACCTTGCCCTCAACGTTGGCCCGGAACGGGTTAGCCAGCTCGTCGCGTTCGACCGTCACCTTCACGCCCCACGGAGCATGTGCGCGCAGGTGATTTTCCAGCGCGTCCTGCGCCTCAGCCGGATCAACGCCGCCTGGGATGCGGAAGTTAATGTGCGCCATGGCGGTCGACGAAATCGCGTTGACAGCATTGGTTGCCGGTGGGCAGTCGATGCCGGTCACAATCACCGACGGGCGCGCCCAGGTCAGATCGGAGACGGAAGTGTCCTCGTTGCTAATCAGGCCCACTCCATTGAGCACGCCGGCGTCAGCGCGGAAAGTCTCTGGCGAGTAGTCCAGGCCCTCCCACCGCTGCGAGCAGTCCAGTCCATCAATAGAAGTAAAGCCATTTTCATCGCGCAGGCTGTCGAGCATGCGAATCAGTGCCGCCAGCGCATCCGGGGCTGCGCCGCCGAACATGCCCGAGTGAACCGGCTGCTCCAGCGCATCGACGCGTACTTCCACATCGGCGGTGCCGCGCAGAGTGGTCACGAGCGTCGGCTGGCCAACCTCGGCATTGCCGACATCCGCAATGAGGATGACGTCGGCGTCGAAAAGCTCTGGCTGTGTGGCGATGAGGTTGTTCAGGCCCGCCGACCCGCGCTCCTCGGAGCCCTCCACGATGAGTTTGATGTTTGGCATGTCGACGTGGCCCGCAAGAGCGTCGTCGCGCAGCGCGCGCAGCGCAGCCAGGTGCATGACCACGTTGCCCTTGCAGTCGGCAGTACCGCGTCCGTACCAGCGACCGTCGCGCTCATCGAGCGTCCACGGATCCGCGGTCCAAGCGGATTCGTCGCCCGCCGGCTGGACGTCGTAATGGGAGTAGAGCAGTACGGTCTTCGCGCTTTCCGACGACCCGGGGATGAAACCCGACAGTGCAATCGAACCGTCGATGGTGTGATGCGCCTCTAGCTCGATACCCAGCTCTGCGTACATGTCAGTAACCGCCTGGGCTGCGTCGATGCAGGCCTGCTTGGTTTCTTCGGTGCCGTGTACGGATGGGAAAGCGACCAGCTCGGTCAGCTGAGTGCGGATGGTCTCGCGTTGGCTGGAGATGTGGTCTCGCAGGGTCTCCGTGAGTTCCTTATTAATAATGCTCATGTGCGACAGTGTAGGCGCACAACCATGATGGCGTTGGAAGTGGCATAAGGAGTGACGCCAGGAGTGACAATGCTTAACCTTGCACTCGATGGGGTTGAGTGCTAGAAAAGTGAATTAGCACTTGCTCTAATTGAGTGCTAATAAAAACAACTTCACACCTTGTGTATGCGTGTGCTGAAACAAGTGTTGAAAAGTCGTTAAAAAGTACAGTGTTGACTCCGGTGATGGAGAGGGCGGCGCTTCCCTCGAATCACATGCCGTCGCGGGCGCCTGGGTCAACTTCCAATGTAAGTGCCACATAAATAGACGGAGGATTCTTCAAACCTCATGGCTAAGATGATTGCATTTGACGAGGAGGCCCGCCGCGGTCTCGAAACGGGTCTGAATACCCTGGCAGACGCTGTCAAGGTCACGCTGGGCCCGAAGGGTCGCAACGTAGTCCTCGAGCGCAAGTGGGGCGCACCGCTGATCACCAATGACGGTGTCTCCATTGCACGTGAAATCGAACTTGAGGATCCTTACGAGAAGATCGGCGCTGAGCTGGTCAAGGAAGTTGCCAAGAAGACCGACGACGTCGCTGGTGACGGTACTACTACCGCTACCGTTCTGGCTCAGGCTCTGGTTTCCGAGGGTCTGCGCAACGTTGCTGCTGGCTCCAACCCGATGGGCATCAAGCGCGGCATCGAGAAGGCTGTCGCGGCTGTTACCGAGAAGCTGCTGGAGTCCGCTAAGGACATCGAGACCAAGGAGCAGATTGCTGCTACCGCTGGTATCTCCGCTGCTGACCCGGCTATCGGTGAGCTGATTGCCACCGCTATGGACAAGGTCGGCAAGGAAGGCGTCATTACCGTGGAAGAGGCCAACACCTTTGGTCTCGACCTGGAGCTGACCGAGGGTATGCGCTTCGACAAGGGCTACATCTCCGGTTACTTCGCCACCGACATGGAGCGCCAGGAGGCCGTTCTGGAGGATCCGTACATCCTCCTGGTTTCCGGCAAGATCTCCAACATCAAGGACCTGCTGCCGCTGCTGGAGAAGGTCATGCAGTCCGGCAAGCCGCTGCTGATCATTGCTGAGGACGTCGAGGGTGAGGCTCTGTCCACCCTGGTCGTCAACAAGATCCGCGGCACCTTCAAGTCTGTCGCTGTGAAGGCTCCGGGCTTCGGTGACCGTCGTAAGGCAATGCTGCAGGACATGGCTATCCTGACCGATGGCCAGGTCATCTCTGAGGAGGTCGGCCTGTCGCTCGAGACCGCTGACCTGCCGCTGCTGGGTCGCGCTCGCAAGGTCGTCGTCACCAAGGACGAGACCACCATCGTCGAGGGCGCTGGCGAACAGTCCGCTATCGAGGGCCGCGTCAACCAGATTCGCGCTGAGATCGAGAACTCCGACTCCGATTACGACAAGGAGAAGCTGCAGGAGCGCCTGGCTAAGCTCGCCGGCGGTGTCGCAGTCATCAAGGCTGGCGCCGCAACCGAGGTCGAGCTCAAGGAGCGCAAGCACCGCATCGAGGATGCCGTCCGCAACGCAAAGGCTGCTGTGGAAGAGGGCATCGTCGCTGGTGGCGGTTCCGCACTGCTGCAGGTCTCGCACGTGCTTGACGACGAGCTGGGTCTGACCGGCGACGAGGCAACCGGTGTCCGCATCGTGCGTGCGGCTCTCGCAGCTCCGCTGCGCCAGATAGCTCTGAACGCTGGTCTCGAGGCTGGCGTCGTCACCGAGAAGGTTGCTTCCCTGCCGCAGGGCGAGGGTCTGAACGCTGCTACCGGTGAGTACATCGACCTGATGGAAGCCGGCATCAACGATCCGGTGAAGGTTACCCGCTCCGCACTGCAGAACGCTGCTTCCATTGCGGCTCTGTTCCTGACCACCGAGGCTGTTGTCGCTGACAAGCCGGAACCGGCTATGCCGGCAATGCCGGGTGGCGACGAGATGGGCGGCATGGGCTTCTAAAAGAGGTCCCAACTGCTTGAGTTAGCCTTAAAAATCGCCGCTGAGGGGTGTCCCTCAGCGGCGATTTTGCTCTGTAACTTGAGAAAGTTTAAGTCCCCGAACCCACCCTCGTCGCATCAGATGCCTCAGCGCTTGGTAGTGAAAAATAACCGATGATCTGTACCCATGTACGCAATGCCGAGGACTGTCTGTTATTAATCCTGCTGCCTCAGTACAGGTGAGATCTTTAGGTGTCCCTTTAAGGCCAGAGACAGGCCGTCGCGCTCGCCGACAATCTGGATGCAACTACCGACTTATCAAAGTGTGAAATTCTTCTGGTCTCGCTACCGAACCCTGCTTGCTATTCGGCCGGCTTATTCGCGGCCTCGATAAGCTCGGTTGACCAGTTCGCCTGCTGAATACGGGTATCCAAGTCCCGGTATTCCTTCGCCGCCTTGTCGGCTTTCTGGCGCAGCGACCGGATATCCACAGTGGCGACATAGCGAATCTCCGAAGCTGAGTATCGATCCCGCCGACCCGAGCCCTGATCGGCTGCGGAGGTGTAGAACCGCCGCCGTGTTAGCAGGTGGTCGCGCTTCGCAAGTGCGTCGCTAAGCGTTCCGTCCTCGAAGGCAGTAGCGGAATTCGTTGCGTTAATCGAGCGCACCAGCCATTCGAAGCGCGCCATCAGACGCTCGGCTTCGGCAATAAGCGCTTGCGGATCTTCATCAGGCGTATCGCCTTCCTGCACCTGCGCCACCAGCGCGAGACGGCGATTAATCTCAGCCAGCCGGTCGGAAACTTCGGATCGTGCGGCAAGAGCCTCGGATAACAACATGGCATTTATTGTACGCGCAGTGCTTATCGACGGTCGCTGCGTGCAGTCCCACCCCCTCAATTTCGGTAAGACGGAACGTTAACTGCTGGGAAATTGCAGGTAAGGGCACCCGCATGGGGGACGTGTGGTAGAGAAATTCAGTAGGATAAGGGGTATGGCTGACAAGAATGAAGAGGAATTCCACATCGTCGATTTGGCGAAGACCGAAGGTTACGTCGTCGATGATTCTGATGAGGACGATCCGGTACTGGTCACTCCAGACGGTGAGCGGGTTGATACCTGGCGCGATGGCTACCCGTACGAGGAGCGCATGACGCGCAAGGAATACGAGTCTATTAAGAGGAAGCTGCAGATTGAGCTTCTGAAGTGGCAGAACTGGACCAAGGAAACTGGTCAGAAGCACATCATCCTCTTCGAAGGCCGTGACGCCGCTGGTAAGGGCGGTACCATTAAGCGCTTTAACGAGCACCTGAATCCGCGTGGTGCTCGAACTGTGGCTCTGGAAAAGCCGTCGCCGCGTGAGTCCACCTCGTGGTACTTCCAGCGCTATATTGAGCATTTTCCGTGCGCTGGCGAAATCGTCTTCTTCGACCGTTCTTGGTACAACCGTTCGGGCGTTGAGCGCGTGATGGGTTTCTGTACTGAGTCTCAGCATGCAGAGTTCCTGCGTGAGGTTCCGATGCTGGAGAACATGATTCTGGGCTCCGGTATTTCGCTGACCAAGCTGTGGTTCTCGGTGACCCAGAAGGAGCAGCGCACTCGCTTCGCTATTCGCCAGGTCGACCCGGTACGTCAGTGGAAGCTCTCTCCGATGGACCTCGCATCGCTGGACCGTTGGGGTGACTACACCCGCGCGAAGGAAGAGCAGTTCCGTTACACGGATACCGATGAGTCCCCGTGGATTACCATTAAGTCCAACGACAAGAAGCGTGCCCGCATCAACGCGATGCGTTATGTGCTGAGCAAGTTTGAGTACACGGAGAAGGACCACGAGCTGGTCGGTACTCCGGATCCGAAGATTGTTAAGCGTGGCCGCGACCAGATTGGTGACTAATTCGGTGGCTCGTAACTGACAAAATTCTTGTCTAGAGGTAACGCCCGCATGAGTGCTCAGGCACTCGGCGGGCGTTTTCTTATGGCGGGCGGCGGCGGGCCAATCCTCCTGTGGCTGGGGACCCGGGACCACCGCGAGTTAGTGACTGAGTTTATGACAAAAACGGCCAGAAATTTTGCTCGAAAGTGTCATAAACTGGGTCAGTTTCACATTTGCAGCCCGTCAGCTTTTAGTCCGTCAGGCCTTAGCCCGCCAAGTCAGTTTTTCGCCGCCAGCTTGCAGCCTCTACCCCTCAATCAACTCCTGTCCCCAGTAAGAATCAGGGGTAGTGCCAGGGGCGATCCAATACACAGCGGAGCCGATGTGACGGTTCCACTCATTGAGCAAATCGCCGCGATCCAAACGGGCCTGGATTGCACTGAATTGGTTGTCCGGGTTCTTCTGGAATGCAACCCAGACCAGGCCAACGTTCGGTCCTTCGAACGGGAAGGCCGGCTCACCGGGCTGGTCTTCGTAGGCATAGGCGCGGCGACGCAGGGCGTCGTCAGGCTGACCATCCTGCTCACGGGAAAGCGCCAAGTGAGACTGGCGGTGGATGAGGTACTCGCCCTGGTCATCGACGGCGTCCATGTCCTCTTCATCGAACTCGTCATTGCCGCCGGAAAGAGGAGCACCGGTGTGGAAGTCACGACCGATAACGATGGAACGATCGTCGGTGCTGAGCTCATCCCAATTGTTCAAGTCGAGCGCAATACGGCGAACAACCATCACGCACGAGTTGTTAATCGCCTTGTCCTTGGAGTCAATCCACACCTGTTCGGACCATTCCTCCGGAGTGGACGGGTTGACGGTGCCGTCGAGCTGGCCCAGCGGGTTGCGTGGGGTAGCGCCGTGAGGCTGCGAACCCCAGGCGTAGGAAAAGCCCTTCTGGAACCACTTCACGCGAGCCCACGGAGCCGCCTTCTTTTCCAGTAGACGGGACGCGGCCGAAACGGTGACGAGGTCATCACCACACAACTGCAGAGCGAAGTCAGACTGACCCCACTCAGGGCGGAGCATGTCATGCTGGAATGACGGGATATCGTGCAGACCAGCCGGCTTGCGCCCTGGTTTGCCGAGGACGTCGAAGATGCGCTCACCGAAACCGGCTGTGATAGTCAGGTTTGCAGTGGCTGCAACCATTTCCGGTTCCAGATACCCCTCGATGTCCTGGCCTTGGGTGAGGCGGCGGGCAACGTCGGTAAGCGAGGAGAACAGTTCCTTCAAATCTGCTGCGTCGATGCCGTCCTTCAAATCGAATGCGACGAGGCGGAGATGTGCTTGGCCGGGCTGTTCAACGCCTGACTGGACCGGGCCATCGAACGGAATCTTGGCGCCCCTCAGGGAAGGTCCGGAAGCCTGTGTCACTCGAGGTCACTCCTTGAAAAGAGGTAGAATAAATAGCTTTTATGACTACGAGCTTAATCACTTTGGTCCCAGCAGGAGAGCATCAAAGCAAAGGCTCGGGGAGGGGGCTAAGTGAATGAGATATTTGTATATTGCGATATACTTCACATCCACAGCCGCCTCGAAGGTGTTCATTAAGGAAAGTGCTGCATATCGCACGTTTTCCGCGCAAGGTGTGTTTTGAGCCTAGCGCGCATAAGGCCTTCGAGTTATGCAGGGGAATCCCGGTGCAAGTCCGGAACTGTCCCGCAACGGTAAGCATCACTGCCAGAGCTTTGGTTTATCCGACGCGTTGATAACCAATCTTTTCAGTGATGACAAGTCCGAATGCCTGCCGGTTGTGCAATTTCATACCCGATGCTGATCACGACTGACGAGGAAATCACGAGATCATGGCAATTCACGCAACCCTCGCGGGCATTCCGCGGATAGGGCGTAATCGTGAGCTCAAAAGAGCTCTGGAAAACTACTGGCGCGACCCGGCGACCGGCGGCCTGCTGGCCGCGACGGCGCGCAACACTGTCAATAGCTACATTGGCGCAGCGCTGAAGGCAGGAATCGACTCGGTTCCGACAATTGGGCGCTCGTTCTACGACTCTATGCTGGATACATCGGCGCTGCTCGGAGTGCTTCCAGCCCGCTTCCAGAATGTCCCGAAAACGGACGGTTCCAACCTACCGGAATGGATCAACCACTACTTCGCCGCCGCTCGCGGTACGAAGACGCAACCGGCATCCGCAATGACCAAGTGGTTCGACACCAATTACCACTACATTGTTCCGGAGCTGTCAGCCGATACTGAATTTACCTCTGACCTCACTGACTGGTTGGATGATTCCTGCAGCTTAAACAATGGCGCCACCACCATGCTGCGCCCTCATTTGATTGGTCCTGTGACCTACTTGAGCCTGTCGCGTACCGACGATGATTCGAACCCACTTGGCCTTTTGGAAAAGTTGACCGATGCGTACGCGGAAATCATCGCTCAACTGGGGGATAAGGGCTTTGAGTGGATTCAGCTCGATGAGCCAGTATTGGTCACTGACCTCGATGAAGTGACTCTTGCTAGGATTCGCCAGGCCTACGAGAAGTTGGCCGGCGTGGCGGAGTCTGCGAATACCAAGTTGTGGGTGCAGACCTACTTTGGTGATGGTGATCAGGCGCTGGAAACCCTTTCTGGCACAGGCGTGCAGGCCATTGGTTGCGACCTGGTAGCAGGTAGCTTTGAGTTGCCGCATTGGACCGGCAAGGAACTGCTGGTTGCGGGCATTGTTGATGGGCGTAATGTGTGGCGCACCGACTTGGATGCAGCTCTGGCGACGCTGGAGAAGCTGGCAGCCCGAGGCCCCATCGCGGTGTCGACTAGCTGTTCGCTGCTACATGTCCCGTACTCCCTGACCTCGGAAAACCCGAGCGAAGAAGATGCCGAGGTGCTGCAGTGGCTGGCCTTCGGCGATGAGAAAATTGCCGAGGTGACCCTTTTGGCGAGGGCGCTTGATGCCAAGTTGAATGACCGCCAACTCGATGCCGCGGATTTGAAGGTGTTGAGGGAGTCCCGGGCAGCACTGGCATCGAGGGCAGAGTCGAAGCGGATTGTTAAGCCTGAAGTTCGTGAAGCTTTGGCGGCAATCGAGGATAGCGACCGTAACCGTTCCCCGTTTGCGGCTCGCCAGGCGGCTCAGGCTGAGGCCCTTAACCTGCCTCCGCTGCCGACCACCACAATCGGTTCCTTCCCGCAGACCAATAGCATTCGTCGTGCACGTGCGCAGTTGCGCGCGGGAGAGCTCACCCCAGTCGACTACGAATCAGCAATGCTCGCTGAAATTCGATGCTCCATTGAGCAGCAGGAAGAATTGGGACTCGATGTGCTGGTTCACGGCGAACCTGAGCGCAATGACATGGTGCAGTACTTCTCGGAGCAGCTGGACGGCTACCTCGCGACCGCCAATGGCTGGGTCCAAAGCTATGGTTCCCGCTGCGTGCGGCCGCCGATTCTCTACGGTGATATCACCAGGCCAGAGCCAATGACGGTGCAGTGGTACAAGGCAGCGGCAAACATGACTGACCTTCCCGTCAAGGGAATGCTCACCGGGCCGGTGACCATGTTGGCATGGTCGTTTGTCCGTGATGACCAGCCCATCGGTGACACTGCGGATAACGTTGCGCTGGTTTTGCGCGATGAGATTGCAGATCTCGTGGCCGCTGGAGCGCAAATCGTGCAGGTCGATGAGCCAGCCATTCGCGAGTTGCTGCCCCTGAATGAAGCGGACCAGCCCGCCTACCTGAAGTGGGCCGTAGGTTCCTTCCGTCTGGCTACCTCTGGTGTGGCTGACGACATTCAGATTCACACGCATATGTGCTACTCGGACTTCAATGAGCTTATCGACACCGTCGATGATCTCAACGCCGATGTCACGTCCATCGAAGCAGCTCGCAACGGTATGCAGGTGCTCGCAGCGCTGAAAGATGAGGGATACGTTCGCGGGATTGGTCCAGGTGTCTGGGACATCCACTCGCCTCGCGTGCCGACGGACGGAGAAGTCAACCAGCTCGTGGAAGATGCGCTTGAAAGCGTTGACCCCAACCTGCTGTGGATTAATCCGGACTGTGGTCTAAAGACCCGAGGTTGGGAAGAGGTTACGGCTTCACTGAAAGTATTGGTAGCCGCAGCTCAGCAGGCTCGGTTGCAGCTAGCAGAGTAAGTCGCGAACTGCATAGCCGCAAAATAAATAGTGGGTTAAGTAGCAAAAAGTGTGTCCGCTCGGCGTGTCGCCGGGTGGGCACCTTTTGCTACTTAGCCCTACTTAGCCCCAATGCGAGTTAGTGACCTCGGTTATGGCTGGCAGCGGGCCAATGGAGTTACTGACCGCGTTTATAGCAAAAATTGTCCGAAAAATGGCTTGAAAGTGTCATAAACTCTCACAGTTTCACATTTGCAGCCCGTTGTGCCTACCAGGCTCCTACCTAAGCCCCCCACTCAATCCGGGCTACTTCTTGGCCACCACTGGCTCAATTGGGTTACCTCGCCAGGAGGTGTGCGCAGGAACATGGTCACCGCGCATGACGAGAGAACCGGGTTCGACGCGGCAGCCGTCGTCAAGCACAGATGCCGGCAGTGCGACTGAGTGCGGTCCTAGGACGGAGCCGTGTCCGATGTGGACGGTGTCGAGCGTCATCACGCGGTCGGTGAACAGGTGCGTCTGAACGACACAACCACGGCCGACAGAAGCGCCCCGCTCGATTTTGACAAGGTCGGTCTCGGGCAGCCAGTACGTCTCCAGCCACACCCCGTGGCCAACGTTCGCGCCGAGCAGACGCATCGCGCGTGCGATACCGCCGGTGGCCATCGCCGGGTTCAGGTACCACGGTGCGGCAACCATTTCGACGAATGCATCCTGCAGCTCATTGAGCCAGACGAACTTGCTCCACAGTGGGTGATCACCGGGCTTGTGCTTGCCGACGCACACCCACTTGGCCACGACCGTGATGAGCAGCCCCAGCACACCAACAATCAGTAGCACGGCAGGGGAGAGCAGCCACGCGACCAGCAGGCCGAGCAGGGCAGCGCCAACGCCACCTGCAGTGACCAACTCCGCGGTGAACATGCCAAGGGCCTGCAAGATAAACAGCGTGACCGTAGCCAACATGAGAGAGACCATCGGTGCCAGGACGCGCAGTGTCTCGACGATGCCGCGGGCGACCTTCAATCCCGTAGTCGGACGGTAGGTCTGCGCCGACTCATCGCTGGAGACGGTGCCCACGCGGCGCATGCGCTCTGGCGGCGAACCCCACCAGTTGGAGCCGGACTTGGTCTTCTTCGGGGTAGAGGACAGCACGGCCACCAGCGAGTTCTTCGCCAGCTTGCGTTCTGGAAGCGTGATGCCGGAGTTGCCCAGGAAGGCGCGCTTGCCGATGCGGGAGTCACCCACCAGCAGCCAACCGCCGCCGAGCTCGTAGCTGCCGACCATGGTGTCGTCAGCCAAGAAGGACTCGTCCTTGACGTGCAAGAACTTCGGAATACCGATCGCGGTGGAGACTTCGCTGTCGTGACCAATTTGGGCGCCCAGTGCACGCAGCCACAGCGGCGTCAACATGGAGGCGTAGATGAAAAATAGGTCGTGACGGGCAGCGTCCATCAGGCGAATTGTCGCCCACGACTGCCAACCCACGCGCGAACGCACCGGGAACACTCCCGGCTTCAGGCCGATGCTGAACAGGCGCACGAGAATCAGCGTCAGCAGGGCATACACCGCAACACCGACGAAGGTGGCGGGAATAGCCCACAGCACGGCGCTACCCAGCGTTGGCCAGAGATTCGAGGTGGTTAGCTCGGTGGTGCCGTCGATAAGCCCCGTGCCCCAACCGATGACAGCAGCCATCGCGACCGCAGCGGACAGCGGCACCAGCGTCAGTAACACAGCAGTAAGACCGTAGATAGCCACCCAGTGGCGACGCGCCGGCGGGACTTCCTCCGGGAAGCGGTGCTTGGACCGGCCGACCTTGCGAGCCGGGGAACCCGACCAGCGCGCACCAGCCTTGACCTTCTTTTCACCGGTGACGGTGGAACCCGCCTCGATGTGAGCGTCATTGCCGATACGCGCGCCGGGCAGCAGCGTGGAACGGGCACCGATGCGGGCGTGCTTGCCAATAGTGACCTCGCCGACGTGGACGACATCACCATCGACCCAGTATCCGGACAGGTCTACCTCCGGCTCGATCGAGCAGTAATCATCCAGTTTGACCAGACCCGTCACCGGCGGCAGCGCGTGCAGATTCACGCCCTTACCAATGCGGGCACCCAGCATGCGGGCATACCACAGCACGAACGGAGCGCCCGCCACTGAGTGGGCGCCGGAGCTCTCTGCCAGGCGTTCAGCCGCCCATAGGCGCAGATGCACCGAGCCGCCACGCGGGTAATCACCCGGGGCGATGTTGCGCGTGAGCAGGCGTGTCGTCGCCGCGTTGATGGGCATAACCCCCAGCGGGGTCAGGAACAACACGGCCAGTACAGCCACCAACCAGCCTGGTAGTGCCAGCGGCCCGCCGATAACCCAGTTGATAATCGCAAGCCACGTTACCCAGCGCATGCCACGTGCCCACTGCAGAGGCACCATGAGGCCGACCTGCGCCCAACGGGTCTTGCGGGAGACAGGCGTCGGCTCGGGCACCTTTTCCAGGTGGGCGGTGGGGTCTGGCGCGTCGGCAAGCATGTCGTCGCTGATGAAACCGCGAGCGACCAATTCCTCGGCGAGGTTTCCCAGGCGTGGGTGGTCGTAGAGATCGCGCACGGCGACCTGTGGGGCGCGCTGACGAATGCGCGCGATGACGCTCGCCGCCGCCAGCGACGTGCCGCCCAGGGCGAAGAAGTCCGAGGCTGCGCCGGGCGCAGGTACGGACAGCACGTCGGCCCAGATATCGGACAGCCATTTCTCCACAGGGCTCAGCTTGTCGACGTCGCCCTCACCCGCACGTGCAGGCAGTGGCCACGGCAACGCCGCCTTGTCGACCTTGCCGGAGGTGCGAACCGGCAGCTCATCCATGATGTGCAGGCGTGGCACCATCGCGGCTGGCATGGCATCGCGGAGGGTGTCCATGCACTTGTCGTAGTCCATGGCTGCGGCGTCGCCACCGGCGCCGACGTAGCCGACCAGGATGGAGTCGCCAGCACCGGTCTTCTGCACCACGACAGTCGCCTGAGTAGCGCCGGGGAGGGCAGCCAGGTGCGCCTCGACCTCGCCGAGCTCAATTCGCCGACCGCCGATTTTCACCTGATCGTCGACGCGGCCGGTGAAGTACAGTCCGTCCTCGTCCATGATGACGTGGTCGCCGGTGCGGTACGCGCGCTCCCAACCGAGAGCTGGCAGCGGTGCGTACTTCTCGGCGTCCTTCTCCGGGTCCAGGTAGCGTGCGAGTCCCACGCCGCCGATGACCAGCTCGCCCTTGGTGCCCGGTGGGACGGGGTTGCCCTCTTCGTCGATGACGGTGAGGTCCCAGCCGTCCAGAGGAAAACCGATGGTCACGGGCTTGCCGGGCCTCAGCTCGATGCCGGAGGCCACGACGGTGGCCTCGGTGGGGCCGTAGGTGTTCCACATTTCGCGCTCTGGGGTGGACAGGCGCTCGACCAGCTCTTGCGGGCAGGCCTCGCCGCCAACGATGAGCAGGCGCACGCTGTCGAGCGCCTCGGCGGGCCACAGGCCGGCCAGCGTCGGAACTGTGGAAACAGCGGTGATGTGGCGGGAAATCAGCCATGGGCCCAGGTCCACGCCGGAGCGCACCAGCGAACGCGGAGCCGGCACCAGGCAGGCACCATTTCGCCAGGCCAGCCACATTTCCTCACAGGAGGCGTCGAAGGCGACGGACAAGCCGGCGAGAACGCGGTCATCCGGGCCGAGCGGTCCTTCCGGGTGGTTGGCCAAGAACCAGCGGGCCTCCGCATCGACAAAAGCGGCGGCGCTGCGGTGGGTGACCGCCACGCCCTTGGGCTTGCCGGTGGAGCCAGAGGTGAAAATAATCCAGCAGTCATCGTCAGGAGTGGGCTCCTGCGAGATGATCTCGCGTGCGCTCGGCGGCGTCGGTTCCGTCTCTTCCTCGTCGGAGTCGGCGTCGGAGTCCAGCGGGCGGGGGCGATTACGTGCCGTGGAGCCAGCCAAATGCAGGCCTTCAGCATCGAAGTAACCGGCGATACCGGCCTCGCCGAAGACCATTTCTGCACGCTCGTCGGGGTCATCCGCGTCCACCGGAACGTAGGCGGCACCGGCGGCCATGATGGACAAAATTGCCAGGTAGAGCTCGCGGCTTCCCGACGGCATCCGCACACCAATGCGGTCGCCGCGACGGATGCCCTGTTCGTAGAGCCACGTAGCTGTGGAATCAATCTCGTTGATCAACTCCGCATACGTGACGACAACCTCGCCGTCATCGATGGCCTCAGCCTCGGGGAACCTTCGCGCGGTCGCCCGGACAATGTCAATGAGTGTGCGCTCAAGCGGCTGTTCCGTAGCGCGTAGGAACTTCGCTTCAGTGGTTGTCACTTAGAAGACCCCTTCTTATTCTTCTTCTTGCGCTTTTTCTTCTTCGACTTCTTACGTTTAGGACGCGGGGCATCGCTTGACGACGTCGCCTGCGTCTTATTCTCCGCCATGTCCTTGGTGTCTGTCTCAGTGGCCGTGACCTCTGGGGTAGCGGCCTCGGGGTTCTTCGCGCCGGAGTCAGTTTCGGGGCTTGCAGCGGAGTCGTCGGCAAGCGATGCAAGCAGCGCGCGTACCTCGGGTGCGCATTCGGCGACGGCGGCGCGCTCGGCTCTGCGGAGTGAGCGTCGCAGAGATGCGCGGGTAGTGTTGCCCGTTTCTGTCAGTGCGATGAGCTGGCGGCGACGATCCTTGGAGTCTCGGGTGCGCTCGACTAGATTTGCCGACTCCAGAGAGTCAATCAGGCGAACCATGTCCGAGCGGTCCATGCCGAGCAGCGCGCTCAGCTCGGTTTGAGCCATGTCGCCGCCATCGGCGATGGCCTCCAGAACCCAATAACCGCGGATGGAAATCGACTCAATCTGAGTGCGGCCAAGAGCCGCGTTGACGCTGGCACGGACAGCCGCATCGAGCTGTGCCAGGCACCAGGACGCGGATTTGCGCAGGGCGGCCGGTGCGACGGCGGGTTCGCTTGCGGAGCCGGGCTTGCACTTGGACTTAGCGCTGGCCTTGTTTTTGGCTTTCGCTCCCTTGCGAGCCTTCTTCGCCTTGGTGCCGCTCTGTGCGTCGACAGCAGACACCTTCGCGTCTACGTCGGCTGCCACACCACCGCTGGTGTCGGCTGAGTCCGCCGAGGAAAGTACGGATGAATCAGACATACTTCCCATACTAGACAATCTGGGGAACCGTCAATAATGGGACATGGCCAACTAATAATGTCCCTGTTTGCCTGCGGATTGTTAGAAGGTCTGTGCTTTGGGGTGGGTAGATAAAAGAAAAACTGCCCTGCGGGTAGGCAGGGCAGTTGTAGTTGGTTTAGTTGGCCTTCTCCATTGGGCGGCCGAAGTGCTCCCAGTCGATCATGCCGCCGGTGATGACGATGGTGTCGATACCGTTCTTCTCCAACCAGGAAGAAACCTGAGCGGCACGTCCACCGGAGCGGCACATCAGGTAAATGTCGGAATCCAAATCCAGCTCGCCGTAGCGGGACGGAATCTCTTCCATGGGGATGTGAACGGCGCCGGTGGCGTGGCCGTCATCCCACTCCATCTGTGAGCGGACATCAATGATCTGTGCGTCTTCGGGTACTTCAGATACGTTTACGGTTTCCATAGTGCGCACTATACGCAATCTGGCCTTATCGCCGGAAGCACAAAGGCCGCCGGAGGAAAACTCCGACGGCCGTAGCGCTGAATCACAGGAACTGCGTCAAAGGTGCGAGCCCCAGAAAGGGAGATTGGCTAGCGCAATTCTTACTTGTGGCTCTTACTTGTGGCGCTCGATAGCCTCAGCCAGGATGCGCTCAGCCTCAGCCTTGTCGCCCCAGCCCGAACCGGAAACTTCCTTGCCCGGCTCCAGGTCCTTGTAGTGGACGAAGAAGTGCTCAATCTCGTCCTTGGTGAACTGGGAAACATCGTCGATGTCCTGGTAGTGGTCGAAGCGGACATCATCCAGGACGCACAGCAGCTTGTCGTCGCCGCCGGCCTCGTCGGTCATCTTGAAAACGCCGAGCGGACGAGCCTTGACAATAACGCCCGGGAAAACCGGCTCCGGCAGGATCACGAGAGCGTCCAACGGGTCGCCATCCTCGCCGAGGGTTTCATCGATGAAGCCGTAGTCGGCCGGGTAGGCCATTGGGGTGAACAGGTAGCGGTCGAGGTAGACCTTGCCGGTCTCGTGGTCGACTTCGTACTTGTTGCGCTGACCCTTCGGGATCTCAATAGTGACCTCAACGCTCACGGCGATGACTCCTTATAATCGGTGTACACTTCTCTGACGGCTATCTTATGCGAAACCCGCTCAAAACCGTTTATTTGTGCACCTTAAGTGAGGTTTTGTTTTCAGGAAGAAGGTGTTTGTGACCGTGGGTAGTACCGACTCTGACAGCTCCAAAACCGCCGCTAAGGGCACGCAAAAATCGCCCAGTTCCGTAAAATCCGGCAAATCCAAGAAGTCGCGCGGACTGAAAATCGGCGGTGCCATCGCCGGTGTTCTCGTTATCGCAGCGGGCAGCGGCGTAGCGGTTGTCGTCAATAACAATCGTCAGATTGTTGTCGATGCACCGCCCGCGGTCAGTCATGTCTCTGCTCCTGTGACGGCGGCGCAGTCTTCGCTTGACGACGGCGCTCTGGCTCAAAAAGTCAGCGCCATCATGGACGCTGCTGCGGCCGATCCAGCCTTCGGTGAGCTGCATGGAATTGTCAGCGATGCTTCGACCGGCCAGAAGCTGTGGGGGGTCAATGACACCGCGGTGGCCATGCCGGCGTCCAGCATGAAGATTCTCACTGCGTCTGCCGCACTGTTGGACTTAGGTGAAGATCATCGGGTTTCCACCCGTGTCTCCCGGGTTACGGGGACTAACGACATCGTTTTGCACGGCGGGGGCGACCCCACCTTAAGCAAGGACGGGGAAGGGTTCTTCCAGGACTCGGCTTCACTCGCTGAGTTGGCGAAAAAGATTTCCGTGGTCATTCCGGAGGGGGTCGGCAAGGTTTATCTCGACAACTCTCTATTCACCGAGAGTTTCCACGAGACCTGGGAGCGTGCGGGGCTGGAGGACGGCTACATCGCACCGGTGGAGTCGGTGATGATGGACGCCGGTCGTATCGATCCGACGAATGAAGAATCGCAGCGCAGCGCCACGCCCGCCGCGGATGCCGCTGATGCACTGGCCAAGGCGCTTGGTGCGGAAAACGGAGGCAGCTTGAGGGATGCGGCCAAGGATGGTCAGTCACTGCCTCTGGATCCAGACCCCGTCGCGCTCGTGCAGTCGGCCCCGCTGGTTACCCGTGTGCACGAGATGATGAACTACAGCGACAACGTGCTTGCCGAGTCCATTGCCCGTGAGGTGGCTATCTCTCGCGGTCTGCCGCCGACCTTTGAGGGGGCCGCACGTGCCGTGCGCGACACTCTCGCGGAGCACGGTTTTCCTCTCGATGGCGCCGTGCTGTCGGACTCCAGCGGCCTGAGCACGGATAACCGTATTTCTCCGCAGCATCTCTCCGAGGTGCTCAATTCGGCCGCGGGTCCGGTGGAATCGGCCGAGCAGGGGGGACTGGCGGAGTCGCAGGAGTCGTCGGAAAGCGCTGCGTTGCGGTTGCGCCCACTGCTGGATAGCCTGCCGGTGGCGGCGGTGTCCGGCACTCTGGCGACGCGCTTTGCTGGTCAGTCCGGGGCGGGCATCGTCCGTGCGAAGACAGGCACGCTGAATAAAGCCTCGGCGTTGGCGGGATATGTGGTGACGAAGTCGGGACAGGTGCTGACGTTCGCACTGATTTCCAACGAGGCGAGCCTGTTGCCGGCAAGAGCTGCGTCCGATAAGGCAGCGAGCGCCCTTGCGGATATCTAAACTGAGATTTATTTTCCACTGAAAATAATTTGAGGAGATGAATCTGCAATGGCCTCTCACACTTCCGCGATTAGGAACTTGCCAACCGTTCGCGAGATTGCCGCACAGGTCCGCGAGGGAAAGCTAAGCCCGGTGGACAGCGTGCAGCGCAGTCTCGACGCTATCGCCAGACTGGATGGAGGGATTCATGCCTTCCGCGAAGTGTGGGCGGATAGGGCTCTGCAGGCTGCGCGGGAACTCGAGCAAAGCGAGAAACTCTCGGAGTTGCCGCTTGCAGGTGTGCCATTTGCGCTGAAGGAAAACACCGCTCTAGAGAACCCGTTTGTCCAGCAGTTGACTAGTGCCGGTGCAATCGCGGTGGGAACTACGGTGAATCCGCAGTTCTGTACGTGGGGGACGACGACGCTGCCGGGACTGGCCGTCGACAATCCGATTCTGCCGGGGCACACTCCCGGTGGGTCATCCGGTGGATCCGCAGCGGCTGTCGCCGCTGGGATGGTTCCGTTTGCGCAGGGCAACGACGGCATGGGGTCACTTCGTATCCCTGCAGCGTGCTGCGGGCTTTCGACCCTGAAGGCGACCCCGGGAACAATGCCGGGGCGCGTGGGCGGCAATGACTGGTACGGAATGTCTGTCCAAGGGGTGCTCACAGTCAATAACGAGGACTTGCGCCTGATCACCAAGATCCTCACAAATGGCATGGTGGATGCGGAGGATCCGGCGAAGACCCTGCCTGAAAACTTCGCCGTCAGCGTGGACACCACTGCGCCCGTATTCGGTTTGAAGGCTGCACCGGAGTACGTCGATGCGGCACAACAGGCGGCGAGAGTATTCGCGGACAAGGGATTTGCCGTCACGGAAAAGAACATGCCGTACCCGCTGAACCCACTGCCGATGCTCGCGCGCTGGACTGCGGGGGTGGCGGATCAGCTTCGCGACGAGCCGCGCCCCGATCACCTGGAGTGGCGCAATCGAGTCCACGCCGGCATTGGACGCTTGCTGCGTTTCACAATCAATGGCCGCCAAGTGGCACGCGATGGCGCTCGCATCGAGCGTGAGCTACCGGGTGACACCATCTTGATTACCCCGGCTCTGGCCAAGAACCCACCGCGAATTCGCGCATGGCATCGCATGCCCTGGATTGTGAACCTGCTGTCCAATCTGCGCTTCACTCCCTACGTCTCGACGTGGAATTACCTGGGATTCCCGGCTGGCATCGTTGTGGAACCGACCTCTGGGTTGCCGGTGCAACTGATTGCGCGCCCGACCCAGGAGCGAATTCTGCTTACCGCGATGGAAACCATCGCAAGTGGTGGGCGCGTTGGCTAGACCTTTTTGGCCGGACCGCAGCCCTCATTTCCTCATCATTCGGCAAGCTGTCCGCGCGATAGTGCAGCAGGTGGGGCAGGAATTGGGCAGCGGTGTCGTCATTGGGCTTTCCGGTGGTGCGGATTCGCTGGCCCTGACCGCCGGGGCCTGTGCGGAAGCTCTCGGGCCCAAGGGTGCGCTGGCCGGCCGCAAAGTCCACGCCGTCGTAGTTAATCATCAGCTTCAGCAGGGCTCTGCAAAAGTTGCCGAGCGCGCCGCCCACATTGCTCGGGGGATGGGGGCTACGGCCGAGGTTATCGCGGTCGATATCAACAACAATTCCGACCGTGGTCCCGAATATGAGGCGCGTTTGGCACGACACGCAGTGCTACGGGAGGTCGCCCAATCTCGAGGTGCGGCGCTGATGCTCGCCCACACCTTGGACGACCAGGCGGAAACAGTTTTGCTGCGGCTGGCCAGGGGAGGCGGTCCGCAAGCGCTGTCCGCCATCCGCGACAACCTCACGTGGTCTGACGGGACTCGGATTCTGCGCCCGCTGCTCGGTGTGCGACGCTCAGATACTCAGCTCTGCTGCGAAGAGCTGGGCTTGAAGGTGTGGCACGACCCGCACAACCATGACGACCATTACGCCCGCGTCCGGGTTCGAAAGACGATTTTGCCGCTGCTGGAGCAGGAGCTGGGTCCGGGAGTTGCGGAAAATCTCGCTAAGACTGCGGCGATTGCAGCAGTCGACAATGACTTTTTGGACGCTCACGCCGATTCGGCTCTGCATGCGCTGCTGGGGGAGGAAGAGGCGTCGGCAAGCGGGAGCCTGTCTGTGCGAGGGGTGGCTGAGCTTGACGACGCCATCGCGGTGCGTGTCCTCGCACGTTGGTTGCGGCAGGCGGGTGCGGAGCCCAGCAGTAAACAGATCGACATGGTGATGGCGCTCGTGCACCGCTATCACGGCCAGGGCGAAGTGCCGGTGACCCGCGGTCGCGATGGTGCTGACAGAAATGCCAGGTTGGTCGTTGAGCGAAAAGATGGCACTCTACAATTGGTAATGAATCGTCCCGCGGTGCCTTAAGAAGGGTGCCGCAATCCAACTTCCGGCGGCTGAGAACAATCGGTTGCCATAACCCTGAACTTGCACTGGGGCAGTTACGCTCCATCGACACGCCGCCATAGAAGTGCGGAAAGGAAATGCGATGCATGATGTGAAGGATTTCAACGTCCCCGCAAACCCCTACGGCGATGAGGTAGAGGCAGTTCTCATTGGCGAAGAGGAGCTGCATGCTCGCATTGCCGAGATGGCGCATCGTGTGAATGAGAAGTACAAGGATGCCGACAACGATCTGATTCTGGTCGCAGTGCTCAAGGGTGCGGTGTTCTTCCTGACTGACTTCGCTCGTCAGCTCAGCATTCCCAGCCAGATGGAGTTCATGGCGGTTTCCAGTTACGGAAACTCCACCTCGTCGTCAGGCGTGGTGCGTATTTTGAAGGACCTGGATCGCGATATTGAGGGACGCGATGTTGTGATCGTCGAGGACATCATTGACTCCGGCCTGACCCTGTCCTGGTTGATGAAGAACCTGCGCAACCGTAATCCGCGCTCCCTGGAGGTCATTACGCTTTTGCGTAAGCCAGAGGCTGTGCGCACCAGCCTGGATGTTGCGGATGTTGGCTTCGACATTCCGAACGAGTTCGTCATCGGTTACGGCCTGGATTACGCCGAGCGCTACCGCGACCTGCCGTACGTCGGCACGCTTCACCCGCGCGTTTACCAGGGCTAGGTCTGTCTTCGGCGCTTATTGCACAGTGCCGATGCTTTACGACGGGCATTGCGCGCGTACCCTCCCGCAGTTCTAGCTGTCTTCTAGCTATGAAAAGTGGGAGTTGGAAACTTTTTTCGGTTGCGATGCGTTATGCCTACTGTGGGGTCAGGTGCCATGAGCCCTGGCCCCACGTTGTGACATTGATGTGTCTTCGAGAAGAACTCGTTGATGCGTACAATTAATAAAAGCAACTAATAGATGTAGAGAGCGAAAAGCGAACCCACTGTATGGACAAGAAAAAGGTGTTCCGGTTTGCCACCGTTGCCGGCATCATCCTGATTATCCTCTTTGCTATTACTCAGCTGGCGGATGATTCCCGGGAATACCGCGAGGTGGATACGTCCGTTGCCCTGACCCAGTTGGATAAGGGCAATGTCACGGAAGCTCAGATTGACGATCGTGAACAGCGAATTCGCCTCACCCTGAAGAAGGGCGTGGAGGTCGAGGGTACTGAGGACGTCACGAAGGTGATGACCAAGTACCCAGCGCGTGCGACCGACCAAGTCTTTGACAAGGTCACCGCCGCCAAGGGTATGGAGAAGTTCGATACCAAGGTCACGCAGGATTCCTTCCTGATGTCCACCTTGGGCTTCCTGCTGCCGATGGTGATCTTCTTCTTCGTCATCATGTACTTCTTCAGCCGCATGCAAGGCGGCAAGAACGGCATGTTCGGCTTTGGTGGCAACCGCGCCAAGCTGCTGAACAAGGAGACCCCGACCAATACGTTCGAGGATGTTGCTGGTGCCGATGAGGCCGTCCAGGAGCTCGACGAGATTAGGGATTTCCTGCAGCACCCAGCTCGCTACGAGGAGCTCGGCGCGAAGATTCCGCGTGGTGTTCTGCTCTACGGTCCTCCCGGTACCGGTAAGACCTTGCTGGCCCGCGCCGTCGCCGGTGAGGCAGGAGTGCCTTTCTACACCATCTCGGGTTCGGACTTCGTTGAAATGTTCGTCGGTGTCGGTGCCTCTCGTGTCCGTGACCTGTTTAATCAGGCCAAGGAAAACAGCCCGTGCATTATCTTCATCGACGAGATTGACGCCGTCGGTCGCCAGCGTGGTGCCGGTATGGGCGGCGGCCATGATGAGCGTGAGCAAACCCTGAACCAGCTGCTGGTGGAGATGGATGGTTTTGGTGATCGTCAGGGCGTAATCATCATGGCTGCGACCAACCGTCCGGATATTCTCGACCCGGCGCTGCTGCGTCCGGGCCGTTTTGACCGACAGATTCCGGTGGGTGCGCCAGACCTGAAGGGCCGTGAGGCAATTCTGAAGGTCCACGCCCGGAACAAGCCGCTGGGTCCGGATGCGGATCTGACGTCGCTGGCGAAGCGCACCGCCGGTATGAGCGGTGCTGATCTGCAGAACGTGCTGAATGAAGCGGCGTTGCTGACCGCTCGCGTCAACGGCAACATCATTACTGCGGATGCGTTGGAAGAGGCAGTCGACCGAGTTATCGGTGGTCCGCGTCGTACCTCCAAGGTGATTTCCGAGCAGGAGAAGAAGGTCACCGCCTACCACGAGGGTGGTCACACCTTGGCCGCATGGGCGCTGAAGGACATTGAGCGTGTTTACAAGGTCACCATCTTGGCTCGCGGTCGCACTGGTGGACATGCGCTGACCGTCCCCGAGGACGACAAGGGCATGTATAACCTGCCAGAGCTCTTTGCCCGTCTGGTCTTCGCCATGGGTGGTCGCGCTGCCGAGGAGCTGGTTTTCGGACTGCCGACTACCGGTGCTTCTGCCGATATTGAGCAGGCCACCAAGATTGCTCGCGCCATGGTGACCGAGTACGGCATGTCGCCGGAGCTCGGCCCGGTGAAGTACGGGGAGGAGCAGGGCGACCCGTTCGTCGGCCGCGGTGGCAGCGGCTCTTTGGACTACTCGCCAGAGGTGGCAGCAACCATTGATCAGCAGGTTCGTTTGCTGATCAATAAGGCTCACGACGAGGCCTACGCCATCCTGAAGGAAAACCGCGACACTCTCGATGTTCTGGCTGAGAAACTGCTGGAGAAGGAGACCCTGCGTCGTCCGGATCTGGAAGTTATCTTCACCGATGTCGTTCCGCGTGAGCGCCTGAACTTCTTCGATAGCGACACCAAGCACCCGGCCGATGGCCGCGAGCCGGTGAAGACACCGGTGGAGTTGGCAATCGAGCGCGGCGAGGAACCGCCGAAGCGTGTCAACATCTTCGCGCCGGTGCGCCGCCGCGAACCAGAGAACCAGGACGCGGGCAACAACGGCAATGGTCAGGGGCCGGCAGGCTCCGCTGGTGCCGGTAATGCTAGTGTCCCGGGTCTGCCGGGCGCCCAGCAGGACCGACCGAATGTTCCGGTTTACGGTGGCACCCCACCGCCGGCTGGTTGGACCGCTCCAGGTTGGCCGCCGAAGGATACCGGCAGCACGCACGGTTCGGCTCCCGCACCGGCACCGGCGCCTGCGCCGACTCCTCGCCCTGAGGGGCAGAATCAGCCGGGTTCACAGGAAGGCCAGGGCAACGCGCGTGGCCAGCACCCGGGCACTGCTAACTACCCGGCAGGTGCGCCGGACTTCGGCTCGAAGGCAACCGGTATTGGTAGCAACGGTGGCAACGGCCCCGCGAATATCCCTGCCCCTCCGAAGATGCCGTGGGACAGGCAGGGGGGACGTCACCGCCAGAACAACTCTGGCAGCGATGCCACCCCGACTACGGTGATGCCGTCGGCAGGACAACAGCAGGAGCTGCGCGGATTCCGCCTGCCGGATAACGAGCAGCCGGAACACACAGAACGTCCGGAAAACGCGAAGAACGCCGACAACTCCGATGACAAGGGTGCACAGATGCACGATTCGGATAAGGACGGCGTCGTCAAGCGAAACGAAGACAACAGCGCCTGGCAGGACAAGCCGGACACCAACGAGGAGCGATAAGTACACATCATGGAGCGCGAATTCGATCAGGGGCGGGCCGAGGCTGCGGTGCGTGAACTGTTGATTGCCGTCGGTGAGGATCCCGACAGGGAAGGCCTGAAAGAGACACCGGCGCGAGTGGCGCGAGCCTACCGTGAGGTTTTCGCGGGCCTGTTTGAAGATCCGTCTGAGGTGCTGGCAAAGACCTTCAACGAGGATCACCAGGAACTCGTTTTGGTCAAGGACATCCCGATTTACTCCACCTGTGAGCATCACTTGGTGCCGTTCTTCGGCGTTGCCCACATTGGCTACATCCCGGGCAAGGACGGTCGCGTGACGGGCTTGTCCAAGCTCGCTCGTCTAGTCGATGGCTATGCGAAGCGCCCGCAGGTGCAGGAGCGGCTGACCAGTCAGGTTGCGGATGCCTTGGTGGAGCGGCTGGATCCGGCCTCGGCGATCGTCGTCATTGAAGCGGAGCATCTCTGCATGGCCATGCGCGGTATCCGCAAACCGGGTGCGCGCACGGTGACCTCAGCCGTCCGCGGTGGCTTCAAGACGGATGCCCGTTCGCGCGCAGAGGCAATGGCGCTCATCCGCAAGAGCTAACGCAACAGTTAAATGGTCGATTGGAAAGGCTGGACAACAAGGTGACTGAATCCCCCTTGCAAGCGCAGGCAGGACAGCCGGCGGAGATGGGTATCGAGAATCAGCTCTGCAAAGTGATGGGCATTGTCAACGTCACCGAGGACAGCTTTTCCGATGGCGGCCTGTACAAGACCTTCGACGCGGCGATTGCCCATGCGCACGAGCTGCTCGCTGAAGGCGCACATATTCTCGACATCGGTGGCGAGTCCACTCGCCCCGGCGCACACCGCGTTTCCGAGGATGAGGAAATTGCCCGAGTCGTACCGGTGGTCCGTGAGCTCGCGGCAGACGGGCACCTGATCAGCGTCGATACTATGCGCGCAAGTGTCGCAGAGGCAGCAATCGCCGAGGGCGCGGTGTTCATCAACGATGTCTCCGGCGGTCTCGCAGACCCCAACATGTACGCAGTCTGCGCCGATGCCGATGTGCCCATCTGCCTGATGCACTGGAAGACCGATCGCTTCGGCTCCGCTTCTGGACGCGCCGAGACTCACCCGGACGGCATTGTCGCCGATGTCCGTGAGCACCTGCTTCAGCTTGTCGACGGTGCCATGGGCGCCGGCATCGTCGAGGAAAATATTGTCCTGGATCCAGGCCTGGGCTTTGCCAAAAACGCCGATGACAATTGGGCGCTCCTCCACGGCCTGCCGGAGCTTATTGACCTCGGTTTCCCCGTATTGGTCGGTGCCTCCCGCAAGCGTTTCGCCGCCGCCGTCGGCAGTGAGGCTCGCGCGCCAAAGCAGGCTGATGCTGCGACTACCGCAATTTCCGCGCTGTCCGCAGCGGCGGGCGCATGGGCGGTTCGAGTTCACAATGTGGCCGACAACCTCGACGCAGTGCGGGTGGCGCAGGCATGGAACCTTGGCCGCTCACTGACCGGTTACACCGCGGCCGGCGACTATCCGGAAGGTGGCTCTAACCGCGCTGCACAGCACGATGAGTCTCCTGCTGAATCGCCAGCCGAGGCGGCTCTGGAAGGAGACGAGTAGAAACAGTGGCTGATCGCATTGAACTCAAAGGTCTGAAAGCCCGCGGCTACCACGGCTGTCTCGACTTCGAGCGCCGTGATGGCCAGGACTTCATCTGTGACGTCACCCTGTGGCTGGATTTCTCCGGTGCCGCTGCCAGCGACGAGCTGGACGACACCGTCAACTACGCCGACATCGCAGCCACAGCGCACGGAATTTTGACCGGCACTCCGCGCAACCTCATCGAAACCGTCGCGACCGAGATTGCCGAAGCAGTGCTTGCCGACGACGATGGCCGCGCCGAACGCGGATTGTCCCCGCTGTTACATGCGGTGGAAGTGACCATTCACAAACCGCATGCGCCCATTCCGCTCGACTTTGATGACGCTGCGGTAACAGCCCGCCGTTCGCGGAAGAAGCGGTTGGCATGATTCGCGCCGTTCTTTCTATCGGCGCGAACATGGACCGCGCGCGAGAAAACCTAACTGGTGTGCAGGCCTTCTTCGCCGATGAATTGGTCGCAGCCTCAAAAATTTATGCCACCCCACCTTGGGGTGGGGTAGAGCAGGGTGACTTCCTCAATGCCGTGCTCATTGTCGATACGTCCCGGACACCAATGGAGCTGCTGGAAGCTGGTTGGAAACTGGAAAATGACGCTGGTCGAGTGCGCGAAATTCACTGGGGACCACGGGCGCTCGACGTGGACATTGTGCAGGTCACTGACAAGGACACCGGCGAGGAGATCATCTCTGACGATTCGACTCTGACCCTGCCGCATCCGTGGGCAACCGAGCGTGCCTTTGTACTGGTGCCGTGGCTCGATGCCGACCCGGATGCCGAATTGGGGGGAGTTCGGGTCGCGGCACTCGTCGATAAGCTGGCACCTGAAGACGTAAACGCAGTGCGTCTAGCAGACAGCGCAGATGGAGAAGAGGCCTAGAGATGAAACCGACCTCACCGATTACGTTGGCTGCATCTGCGCTGGTTCTCGCACTGGCGTCATGGATGATCGTGGCACAGTTTTTCGGTGCGCTCGGGCCACGAAGTTGGTGGGACCTGGGGTTTCCCTGGTTGCTCACAGCTGTCTGTGTGGCGGCAGCGCGGTGGATTAAGTCGGTGCTGAAAGAGGGGAAGGTCGGGCAGGATCGCAGCCAGGTGCAGCCGTTAACGTTGTCGCGATGGCTGGTGGTCGGTACGGCATCCGCGTGGTTGGGTGCGATTCTCGGAGGTTTGTACGCCGGTGGCGTGCTGTGGGCTTTGCCGAAGTGGACGGAGCTTGCGGCTGCACAGGCCGACGGGCCGATCATGATTGTCGGCACAGTATCCGGCATTTTGCTCGCTGCGGCGGGGCTGTGGCTGGAAAAAGTTTGCCAATTGCCAACTGATGGCGAAAATTCTTCGCCTCCTAGCGGGGAAATGGGAACTAACTCGGTAGGGTGGGAGTTATGACTGACCTCTCCAACGCCGGTAATGACCCGAAGCGCTCGGTTGATGCCGCATATTTTCAGGGCGACGCGGCAGCTACTTCGTCGGATATGGCCGAGTCTCCGTCTCCGTCGCCTTCTTCGGCTTTCGAAAGCTACTCCGCTGGGGCTAACTCCGGGGCTGATGCGGCATATGCAGATGAGCAGAGCAATGATGTGACGAAATTCAGTTCTACCGATGGTATGACGGAGAAAACCGCCGTCATTCTCATGGTTGTGCTGCTGGTGCTCGCGGTGATTGCCAGTATCGTCATGCTCTTTGCCTCCTCTGCCGGGTGGATGAAGGTTGCCGTGCTGCTGGCGTTGTGGTCGGCAGTTATCGGGGCTGTGCTGGTGACTCGATACCGCAAGACCATTGCGTTGGAGCGCAAGCGGTTGGAGACAATCGAGGAACTGCACAAGGTGGAGCTTGACCGCGAGCTGGCTACTCACCGTGAGCAGGAGCTGATTCTCGAGCAGAACTACCTGGACTCGCTTGAGGGTAACAACGATGACAACATTGCGGCGCTGCGCGCTGAGGTCTTTGCACTGCGTGCCCAGCTTGCTGAGTTCATGGGGGAGGATTTCGACGACGAGCAGGTTGCTCTTCGCGCCCAGGCCGAGCGTCTGCGTGAGCTCGACTCGCCACAGCAGGCCTCGCCGATGAAGGATCCGACCGGTCACGACCGGCCGACACCACGCGCGACTTCCCACCGCGCTGAGATGACCGCTAACGGCACTGTTGGCGTTCATACCCAGCACGGCGGCACGGGCTCCGCTTCCTCCGCTTCGCCGGTGGAAGACGCCGAGGCCACCGACATGCGCCGTACATTCTCGCCGTCTGGCCAGCCGGTTGACGTCCACGAAGTCGCCGATTCCAAGGATGACGAAGCCGTTTCCAAGGAGAAGTTCTCCACTAACTCTTTCCGCGCCATCAACTGGCAGGAAACCCCGGCCGAGGACGCCGCAGAGGACGATTCTCAGGGCGGTGCTCACGAGGCACACGGTGCACGGCACCCATTCGCTGCGCCGGAATCGGACGATGCCTCGGACTCTCCGACTCGCCAGCTGCAGGCCATTCGCGATGAGGACCTCGCAGAAGAGCCAGCTCAGAAACCGGCTCAGGCTCCTGAGCAGGAGCCTGCAAGCCACGGTCGGCGCCGTGCTGAGGACAACAAGGGCAGCCTGACGGTTGCCGAGCTGATGGCGCAGATGCGCAAGAAGAGGGAGCAGCGCGAGGACGAAGAGGCCTAGTCGCTTACCGAGTATGCGCGGCCTACTCACTGCACATAGCTGGTTTGGTCTAACCTAGTCAGTCATGACGCAAAGCCAGCATGATTCCCATCCCCATCGGACAACCGCTCCGCGGTTGGCGGTGGGGATTATTTCTGCCGGAAAAGTCGGGGTCGCGCTCGGCCAGGCGTTAGAGCACTGTGGGCATCGTGTCACTCACGTGGTCGCGCGCTCACCAGAATCTGTCACACGAGCGCATCTACGTCTCCCGAACGCACAGGTTAGTAGCATTGCCGACACAGCTTCCACCTGCGAGCTCATCGTCATCGCCGTGCCGGATCGCGCCATCGCAGAGGTCGCGGAGGACGTCGCCCGCCATGTCGGCCCCGGACGCATCGTCATGCATACTTCTGGTTCCCTCGGGCGTGCCGTGCTCGATCCGGTCGCACTCACCGGCGCGCTGACCATCGCCGCCCATCCCGCAATGACATTCGCAGGGCTTGACGACGACTCCGAGCTCCTGACCGGCTGCCCATGGGGCATCACTGTTGGGGATGAGCTCGCGAAAACAGTCAGTGAACTGCTCATTGGTGAACTCGGCGGTCGTCCGGTGTTCATCAACGAACGTCACCGCGGTCTCTATCACGCGGCTATGGCCCATGGCTCAAACGGTCTGGGCGCAGTTGTGGTCGATGCAGTAGAAATGCTGGCAACCACTATCGGCGGAGATGCAGCAGCCGAAGACACCGACATAGCTGAGCTGCGTCGAGGCCAGGCCGCCGAGCTGCTCCGCCCACTGCTGGAAGCTTCATTGGACAATGCCTTGAGGTGGGGTTCCCGGGGGCTGACTGGCCCGGTGACGCGGGACGACCTTGGGACCGTCGTCAAGCACGAACGTGAAATTGAAGCGGTGGCACCGGAAATGGGAACCGCCTACCTGGCTCTTGCCGAGCGCATCGCCGAGCTGCGCGGTGCCAACGAGGTTTTGCGGTACCTACGCCGATGAGCTGAGCGGACTGGCTGTTCTGGTCATCCGGGATGTGGCGTAAGGTATTGCCGTCGGGCGAAAAGTTTGGTCCGGTAGATCTGAACGCGGAGGAAACATGACGGGTTATACCGCCGGAGAGACAACTGTTCACAAGACTATTGCGGGAATCGCGCAGGTCACCCGTGCGTTGCGGAAGACCGGGCGGCCGGTGGTGCTCGTACCTACGATGGGTGCGCTACACCAGGGGCACCTTGAACTAGTACAGGCCGCGAAGACGCTGCCGCGCGCTGTTGTGGTGGTGTCGATTTTCGTCAATCCGCTGCAGTTCGGTGAGGGGGAGGACTTTGACGCCTACCCGCGGACTCTGGAGGAAGACGTTGAGAAGCTCCGCGCTGTCGGTGCTGAGCTGGTCTTTGCGCCGAACGCGAAGGAGATGTACCCCAACGGTTTCCGCACGACGGTGCAGCCGGGGCCGCTGGCTTCGGAGCTCGAAGGTGCTACTCGCCCGGGGCACTTTGCCGGTGCGTTGACGGTGGTCAACAAGCTTTTCAACATCACCAACTGCACTGATGCCGTTTTTGGTGAGAAGGACTACCAGCAGCTGTGCCTGATGCAGCAGATGGTCACTGACCTGAATATGCCGGTGCAGTTGCACGGTGTACCGGTGATTCGCGAGGCCGATGGGCTGGCTATGAGCTCCCGCAACCGCTATCTTTCCGAGGAGCAGCGCAATCTCGCAGTAACCCTGTCCGCTGCGCTGACTGCCGGCGCTTTTGTCGCGGACCGTGGTGCGGATGCTGTGCTGGAAACCGCGCGTGGCGTGCTCGCCAGCCAGCCTGAGGTCGAGTTGGATTATTTGGAGCTGCGTGACGCTGCGCTCGCCCCGCTTTCCGACGAGGTGTTGCGCGGCGACGGCCAGGAGACTGAAGCTCGCCTACTGGTTGCTGCGAAGGTCGGCACTACTCGTCTCATTGATAATGTTGGCTTGATTCTGGGTGCGCCGCGCCCGGATTCGGCAAACGGTTTCGGTCAGCTCGGGCAGAAGGACGCCGAAATTGCGTCAGCGGCCCTGTCGGCTGCGGGGCTGGACGGCGAGCTGACTGAGCAAGAGGCTGCTGAGTTGGCTGAGCTGCAGGAAAAGGTCCGCGCTGCTCGGGATGCCCGCCTGAAAGATGAGTCCAGCAAAGAAAACCTGAAGAACGCCGGCTTTGGCGTTGAGCAGGACAGCGAGTAGGACGGCTTTTCGAAGTAGTTTTTCGTGGCTGGGAAGTTGTCGTATTATAGTGTGCCGACTAACAACCTGCCACGCTAAGGGGTGCCGCGGTAGGCAAGCATCCAGGGGACGAATCCAGGAAGGGACCTACCTTTTTCATGTTTCGCACTATGTTGAAGTCCAAGATTCACCGTGCCACGGTGACTCAGGCTGATCTTCACTACGTTGGATCGTGCACGATTGACGCTGATTTGATGGAAGCGGCCGACCTGCTTGAAGGTGAAGCCGTCGACATCGTCGATATCAATAATGGCAACCGGCTTACTACTTACTGCATTACCGGAGAGCGCGGCTCGGGCATCATTTCTATCAATGGTGCCGCCGCTCGTCTGATATCGCCGGGTGATCTGGTTATTATCATCGGCTACGGAATGATGGATGACGCTGAGGCGCGTACGTACAAGCCGAATGTCATCTTCGTCGATGAGGACAACAAGATTCTGGAAAGTGGCAATGACCCGGCGGATGTGCCGGAGGGTTCTGATTTGAAGAATCCGCGTAGCCCGGAGAACCAGGGCTAGTCCACGTAGCCCGCAGAGCTGGGGCTCGACTGCGTAGTTGGAGAGAAGAGTCGAGCCGGAGAACCGCAACACCAGGGTGTTCACTTTGCGTTAAAGCGCAAGTCATTAGACCGTCAGCTAAAGCTCATTGGCGAGTTGATTTTTAGAAACCGAAAGGTAACGCAACGTCCTTAGCTTCTTAGAGGATCTAAAAGTTTTAGTTTTCCATTTCCTCACCTAGTCGAAGCTATACAAAGGCGGTCTCCCCATGGTTCGTATTGGCAAGAATCTGCTGACAAATCCTTTTGCTACCTCTCGCAGCTCTCTGACCTGCACTTACAAGTGTGGTAATGCCTGTGCTGACGATGCTCCGAACGAGTTCTCGGACAACCAGTACTTCGGTGATGTTGCGAAGGAGGCGTTCTCCCAGCGCGCATTCTCCCGTCGCGCGGCACTGAAGGTCACTGGTGCTAGTGCTCTTGCGGTCGGCGGTGGCGCCGTGCTGGCCGCTTGCTCCTCTGATGATTCGGGCAGCGCCGCAGGTGGCTCCGACGCCTCCGGTACCGCTGCTGCCGGTGACGGTAGCAAGGACGAATCGCCGGAGGGTATGCGTTTCGAAGCCGTCAAGCCGAACACGGAAGACGCAGTCGTTATCCCGGACGGCTACGAGCAGAATGTTCTGATTCGCTGGGGCGACCCAATCCACGAGGGTGGCCCGGAGTTCGACTTTGACAAGCAGACTCCGGAAAACCAGCTGAAGCAGTTCGGCTTCAACAATGACTTCGCTGGCCTGATTAAGGCTGAAGACGGCACACTGCTGTACGTTTGCTCGCACGAGTACACCACCGAGCCGATGATGTTCCGTGCCTACAAGAAAGAAGATGCCACTAAGGAGCAGGTCGACATCGGACTGGCTGCCCACGGCCAGACCATCCTTGCTGTGGAAGAGGATGACAAGGGATTCCTGAAGCCAATTCTCAGCGACAAGCGTAACCGTCGCATCACTGGCTTCACCGAATTCACAGTTGACGGCCCGGCTGCTGGTCACGATCTGCTGAAGACCAAGGCTGACCCGACCGGTATGAAGGTCGAGGGAACTTTGAACAACTGCTCCGGTGGTGTTACTCCGTGGGGTACCTACCTGTCCGGTGAGGAGAACGTTGACCAGTACTTCGGCAACGTTGGCAAGCTCAAGGACGAGGACGCAGTTAAGAAGCTCAAGCGCTACTCGGTCAAGAATGAAGAGCTGTCCGACCGCGCGTGGGAGAAGTACTACGACCGCTTCGATGTCTCCAAGGAGCCGAACGAGCCGAACCGCTTCTTCTGGCTGGTAGAGATTGACCCATCTGACCCGAACTCCACCCCGGTCAAGCACACCGCAGTGGGCCGTTTCAAGCATGAAGCCGGTCAGATTTACGTCACCGACGACGGCACGGTCGTGTGCTACTCCGGCGACGACGAGCGTTTCGAATACATCTACAAGTTCGTCTCCTCCCGCAAGATTAAGGAGGGGGACCTCAAGCACAACATGGGCATTCTGTCCGAGGGCACTCTCTACGTCGGTAAGTTCAACGGTAATTCCGAGTCCGAGATTGACGGCTCCGGTGAGCTGCCGAAGGACGGCCGTTTCGACGGTGACATTGAGTGGCTTCCGCTGATGACCGCCAAGGCAGACGGCAAGCACGAGTCCCACGTTGATGGCATGACCGCCGAAGAGGTCTGCATCTACACCCGCATCGCCGGTGACAAGGTCGGTGCGACCCGTATGGACCGCCCGGAGGATATCGAGCCGTCTCCGAAGACCGGTAAGGTCTACGCGGCGCTGACCAACAACAAGTACCGCGGTAAGGCGGGCGCGAAGGACGACAAGGGCAAGGAACGCAAGGATGGTGCAGGGCGCCCGCTTGCCGACGCCGTCGAGGTCGCACCAATCACCGAGAACAAGAATGGCCTTGTTCTGGAGATGGAAGATGACCACGCCGGTACCAAGGGCAAGTGGAACCTCCTGCTGGTCTGTGGTGACCCGAACGAGGCTTACACCTACTTCGGTGGCTTCGACAAGGAATCGGTCTCGCCAATTTCCTGCCCGGACAACGTCGCCTTTGACGAGTACGGCAACCTGTGGGTTTCCACCGACGGCAACGCGCTGGACTCCAACGACGGCCTTTTCGCCGTTGCCGTCGAAGGCGAGCGTCGTGGTGAGACCAAGTGCTTCCTGACTGTTCCGGTTGCTGCAGAGACCTGTGGTCCGCAGATCTTCTCCAACCGCGTGATGGTCAACGTCCAGCACCCGGGCGAAATCGAGACGGATCAGGGTCATCCAGTCGGCGACAACCCGGACCCGACCACCAACCCGACCTCGCACTGGCCGGACGGCGGCAAGGAGCAGCCACGCCCGGCCGTCGTTCAGGTTGTACGCACTGATGGCAAGAAGATTGGCGTCTAAAGGGCACTCAACTAGCAGGTCGGCGGTGTAGTCGGCTAACCTTTATAGCCGTGACTGACGCGAAGAAGACCCCTGAAAACACCGCCACCGTTCCTGAGCAGCTGCGCATTCGCCGCGAGAAGCGTGACCGCCTGCTCGAGGCTGGAATTCAGCCGTACCCGGTTGAGGTTCCCCGTACTCACTCTCTCAAGGATGTCCGTGAAGAGTGGGGCCACCTCGAGGCTGGCGAGGAGACTCAGGATGTCGTGACCGTCATTGGTCGTGTCATGTTTATTCGTAACACCGGCAAGCTCTGCTTTGCCGCTCTGCAGGAGGGTGACGGCACGACCCTGCAGGCCATGCTTTCCAAGGCTGAGGTCGGCGAGGACGCCCTGGCTGCTTGGAAGTCGGACGTAGATATGGGCGACTTCGTCCTCATTACTGGCCGCGTAATTTCTTCGCGCCGCGGCGAGTTGTCTGTGATGGCTACCGAGTGGCAGATGGCCTCGAAGGCTCTGCGTCCGCTGCCGGTGTCGTTCGCTGATCTGTCCGAGGACAGCCGCGTGCGTCACCGCTACACGGACCTGATTATGCGTGAGCAGGCTCGTACTAACGCACTGACTCGTATCAAGGTCATCCGCGAGCTGCGCCACGCCCTTGAGCGTCGCGGTTTCCTCGAGGTCGAAACCCCGATGCTGCAGACTCTGCACGGCGGTGCAGCTGCACGTCCATTCGTGACGCATTCCAACGCTTTGGACATCGATCTCTACCTGCGTATCGCGCCGGAGCTTTTCCTCAAGCGCTGCGTCGTCGGCGGTATGGAGCGAGTCTTTGAGATCAACCGTAACTTCCGCAACGAGGGTATCGACTCCTCGCACAGCCCGGAGTTCGCGATGCTGGAGTACTACGAGGCATTCGGCACCTACGATGACTCCGCCCGCACCGTCCGCGAGGTCATTCAGGAAATCTGCGTCGCGGTCTTCGGTTCGACGACCGTCACGCTTGCCGACGGTACGGAGTTCGACTTCGGCGGCGAGTGGAAGCAGATTGAGATGTACCCGTCGCTGAACGAGGCACTTGCTCGCAAGTTCCCTGGTCAGCCGGAAGTCACTATTGACTCGACCGTCGAGGAGCTAAAGGCAATCGCCGATGTGATTGGCCTTGAGGTTCCGGAGAAGGGCGGCTGGGGCCACGGCAAGCTGGTTGAGGAAATCTGGGAGCTGCTCTGTGAAGACCAGCTCGACGGTCCTATCTTTGTCCGCGACTTCCCGGTCGAGACCTCTCCGCTGACTCGTCAGCACCGCTCCAAGCCTGGCGTGACCGAGAAGTGGGATCTTTACGTCCGTGGCTTCGAGCTGGCTACCGGCTACTCCGAGCTGGTTGACCCGGTTGTCCAGCGTGAGCGCTTTGAGGATCAGGCGCGACTGGCCGCTGGCGGCGACGACGAGGCCATGGTTCTGGATGAGGACTTCCTGCACGCAATGGAGCAGGGCATGCCGCCGACGACCGGTGTGGGCATGGGCATTGACCGCCTGCTGATGGCCCTGACCGGCCTTGGCATTCGCGAAACCGTGCTGTTCCCGATCGTGAAGCCGGAAGCGTAAGCGACTGAATTCATGTGTAGTTATCCCGGTGTTATCACCGGGATTATTTTTATCCCGTAATTTCTTCACCCGTGAATTCGGTAAATGGGAATAAGAAAATTGATCGGCGATCCGTATTGCGCTTGGGAGCAGTAGCGGGTGCGGGGGCTGTAGCGGTTGCCGTCAATAGCGTCGGGACGCGAGCAGTTGCATCGGCGGCCCCGAACCAGTCGCCGTTTCCATTCACCGGGTTGACCAGCGGCCTTGTTGTGACGGACCTGGAAGTCGTGACCGTGACCGATACGTCGGTGACATTTTCGTGGGCGACGTATGCAGGCCCACATCCAGCGTGGGGGAAGCTGGCTCCACTGGCGCCAGCCGACACTGAAGTTGCGCTAGTGCCAGTCGATGCCGATGAGGGCGGCGAGCTACCCGTGGTACATAAGGACGAGACGCAGGTTGGCTACCACTTTGTGACCGTCGATAAGCTGCGCCCTGGAACCACGTACCGTTTCGAATGTCGATCGAATGGACTGGTCGCCGAGCCGGGATTAATTACCCGAAACCTCCCCAATGCACCCGAGCAAACTGGACAGTTCACGACGTTGGTCGCTCCGGAAGGGGAGTACCTGACCACGATTGCCATCCTCAATGACACGCATATTGGCGAAAATGGGCACGGTATTATCACCGGCGATTTCCCCGCTCCTATCTTTTCTGAACCGGGTGCCGCGCCGTATCCCGAGGTCATGCTGACGGCTGCGCTCGCCGAGCTGCGGGGGATGGGGATTGAAAAGGTTTTCGTCAACGGTGATGCCACGTCGGAAGCACGTCCGGCGGAGGTGCGTCGATTTGCCGAGATTATGAATACTTTTGGTGCTCAGGAGCGGCAGTGGTTTGTCACCCGCGGCAATCATGATCGTCCGCATAAGCCGGATGCCGATCCATCTGCTGGCTACGACGAATTCCCGGTTTTGGAGGGTACCGAGAATCATCGCGATCCCTTCGGTGTTCTCCTGGGGCGTCCGCGGCAGGAACTGTGGGTCACTCAGCAGGGGCCGGTCCGTGTCATAGGGCTGGATTCATCGAAGTTGGATGAGTCCGGCGGCGAAATTAGCCCGGAACAGTTCGATGCACTGGAGCGGGAATTGCAGCGTGACCCCAGTAAGCCGACAGTTGTGCTGGCTCATCACCCAATTACCTCCGAGGCTGGTTGGACACATGCTGCCGGGCCCACCTTCATTCTCAACAGCGCTGATGCACGACGCTTGCAGCAGATGCTTAACGACGCTCCGGGTGTATTCTTTGCGGGGGCAGGTCACACCCACCGTGCAAAGCGTACTCGCGGTGATTTTGGTGCCGGCGTTGATTATTTGGAGACCGGCGCGTGCAAGGCATACCCCGGTGGCTACACACTGCTGCATGTCTACTCCGGTGGTTACCAGGTTAATTTCCATCGTTTGAGCAGCGAAGATGCGCTTGCATGGACTGCGCGTGCCCGTTGGGCGATGTACGGCTTCGAGCCCGAGGCGCTGCTTGGTGAGCTCGCTGATCGCAACTACGTTGTTAACCGCGTTATCGCCTGACAAGTTAGAAACCTGAAAGTTTTCTGTTGCTTGGCAATGTTTTTTCAATTCCTGTGACAACGGTCACGTGATTCATTTATTGTTATGCCAGTAATAGTTCTGACTCGAAAGGCCATGATCACATGAGCGAGAAGAAGAACCGCGAAGATTCGACTGTCGGCCGCAATAACCCTGGTCGCGACGCTATCGGAGCGGCAATGCGGTTCATCACGTCGATTACTGGTTCGGACTTCGCCCAGAAGTACGACCTTCAGCCAAAGATCGACCGCGTGGTGTACCAGTCCACCAAGTCCGGTTTTAAGACCCTTGGTGCCGCGAACCGTCAGTTTAAGAAGATTTCCGGTTCCGGTAAGCCGGAGCGTCCGGCTGAGGAAGCCCAGGCTGCACAGGAGGCCGCAGCCGAGGAGAAGGCAAAGAAGCTCTTCGACCTCACCCCGACCGAGGATCAGCAGATGATCGTCGAGACGGTTAAGGAGTTTGCTGAGTCGCGCTTGCGCGAGGCTGCTTACAAGTCCGACCACGAGGCAACTCCCCCGGAGAATCTCGTCTCTGAGGCTTCTGAGCTGGGCGTCACTATGATCAACGTCCCGGAGGCTTTCGAGGGCATCGCTACCGGCGAGGACGTCACCACCAACGCGCTGGTCGCGGAGGCTCTGTCCTACGGTGACATGGGTCTGGCTCTGGCAGTGCTGGCTCCGGCCGGTGTCGCTGCCACCCTGACCGCTCACGGCTCCGACTCGCAGCAGAAGACCTACCTGCCGGCATTCGCTGGCGAGAACGTCCCGGCCGCCGCTGTTGTTCTCGCAGAGCCGCGCCCGCTTTTCGACGCACGCAAGCCTGAAACCACCGCAAAGCGCGAGGGCGATTCGCTGGTCCTCAACGGTGTTAAGTCCTTCGTTCCGAACGCCGGCGCAGCTGAGCTGTTCATCATCGGTGTTGAGCTCGAGGGTAAGCCGGCTCTGGTTATCGTTGAGTCCGACACTGAAGGTCTCCACGTTGAGGCTGACCCGTCCATGGGTCTGCGCGGTGCCGCAATGGGTCGCGTCATCCTGAAGGATGTCAAGGTTCCGGCCGAGAACATTCTCGGCGGCGCTAGCACCTCGGCTGCAGACCGTGAAGAGGCATACCTCGACATTCTGCGTCGTTCCCGCCTCGGCTGGGCAGCTCTTGCAATGGGTACTTCTCAGGCAGTTCTCGACTACGTCATTCCTTACGTCAATGAGCGTCAGGCATTCGGCGAGCCGATTTCCCACCGCCAGGCAGTGGCCTTCATGGTCGCCGACATCAAGATTGAGCTCGATGGTCTCCGCATGATTACTCTCCGCGGTGCTTCCCGCGCTGACCAGGGTCGCGGCTTCGCTCGCGAGGCAGCTCTGGCTAAGACCTTCGCCACTGAAAAGGGTATGAAGATTGGTTCCGACGGTGTGCAGCTGCTCGGTGGCCACGGCTTCACCAAGGAGCACCCGGTTGAGCGTTGGTACCGTGACCTCCGCGCAATTGGTGTCGCCGAAGGCATCGTCGTTCTGTAAACCGCTAGATACTTCAGCCGAAAAGAATTAAGAGGAAAGAAAATGATTAACCTCGAACTGCCGAAGTTCCTCAAGGCGGGCGCGTCCCAGTCGCATCAGGCCGCCGCTGAGATCTTCCGACCGATTTCCCGTAAGTACGATCTCGCTGAGCACGAGTACCCGAAGGAACTCGACACCCTTGCCTCCATGATGGACGGCATGGCAGATGGTGGCCGTGGCTTCTCCGGTGCTTCCGGTGGACGTGGTGACGATAAGAAGCCGAAGCGCACCGGTGTAAAAAACGGTGGCAACATGGCTTCGCTGCTCAACGTTATTGAGACCTGCTGGGGTGACGTGGGTCTGACCCTGTCCCTGCCGTACCAGGGTCTAGGTAACGCAGCTATCGCAGCTGTTGCTACCGATGAGCAGCTGGAGGCTTTCGGTAAGACCTGGGCTTCCATGGCAATTACCGAGCCGTCCTTCGGTTCTGACTCCTCCGCAGTTTCCACCACCGCCAAGCTCGATGGTGATGAGTACGTCATCAACGGTGAGAAGATCTTCGTCACTGCTGGTGAGCGTTCCGACTCCGTCGTTGTGTGGGCGACCCTGGACAAGTCCAAGGGCCGTGCTGCCATCAAGTCCTTCCTGGTGAAGAAGGGCACTCCGGGCTTCACCGTTGAGCGCCTGGAGGAGAAGCTGGGTATTCGTTCCTCGGATACCGCAGTGCTCCGCCTGGACAATGTCCGCGTTCCGAAGGAGAACCTGCTGGGTTCCCCGGACATTGATGTTAAGAAGTCCTTCGCCGGCGCAATGGCGACCTTCGACAACACTCGTCCGCTGGTTGCGGGTATGGCCATCGGCGTCTCCCGTGCTTCGCTGGAAGAGCTGCGTCGCATCCTGGAAGAGGCTGGCATCGAGATTGACTACGATGCACCGGCACACACCCAGAGCGCTGCTGCAGCTGAGTACCTGAAGCTGGAGTCCGATTGGGAGGCTGCATACCTCCTGGCTCTGCGCGCTGCGTGGATGGCTGACAACAAGCAGCCGAACACTCTGGAAGCTTCCGAGTGTAAGGCCAAGGCCGGCCGTGCAGGCACCGAGATTTGCCTCCGTGCCGTTCAGCTGGCAGGTACCTTCGGTTACTCTGAGCGTAACCTGCTGGAGAAGTGGTCCCGCGACGTCAAGATCCTGGACATCTTCGAAGGTACCCAGCAGATTCAGCAGCTGGTCGTTGCTCGCCGCACCCTGGGCCTGTCCTCCAAGGAACTGAAGTAGTTACAGTTTCAGAGCAATCTACATACTGGTGAGCCGGTAAAAGCTCACAAAGATGCTCAAGCCACATTTTCCTAAAACACCGTCCTGCCATGACTTGGTAGGCGGTGTTTTATTTTGCGCTGTTTTGGCCGTGTGTCTCTTGTCGTTGCGTTCCTATTTTTCTGAGATTAGAGGGAGAGTTCATCTAATTTTCATCTTTAGGTTCTAGGCTTATTTGCCATGAGCATTTCCCGCCGGGCCTACCTCTCTGTTGCAACTCTTGCTGCAAGTTCAATGGCCGTCGCGAAAACCTCGGGAGCGTACGGCCTTGAGTACGTCACGTCGGGTCTGGGGCTTACCCAGTCGGATTCCAAGTCGTGGCAGGTACTGGCTAGCGACTTGGAGGTCATCACTGTCACAGACACGTCAGTGGCATTTACATGGGCAACATATGCTCCGGGAGTGCAGACAGCGTATGGCTTCATTAAGCCGACCGTTCCTTCGGATGAGCGGGTGCTGCTTGGTCCTGCGGATTCAACGCAGTTAGAGCTCGTGCACGAGGGGTACTCAGAGTCGGGCTACCACCATGTGGTCATTGACGGGTTGGAGCCGGGACGGGAGTACCGCTTTGAGTGCTGGTCACACAACTGTCGCGCGGTTCCGTCGCTGAATATCACCATGAGCAAAACGGCACCGGAGAAGACAGGCGTCGTAAGCACTCTGCCAGCGCTGGAGGGTGCACATTTGGCGACGTTCGCGCTGACGAATGACACACACATTGGTAAGCCCAATCATGACGGCATTCGCATTGGCAACCTCGGTCTTTCCTCCGGTCCGGGAGAGCAGCCTTTTGCCTCTATGCAATTGCAGGGTCTGGTGGACACGGTAAAGGCTGCCGGGTTAGACACTCTCGTCATCAATGGCGATTGCACGGATAGCAACCGCCCTGAGGAGTATGACGAACTCATCAGGGTTTTGGATACTTTCGGTGAGTTTGGGAAAAACTGGTTTGTCACCCGTGGTAATCACGATGTGCACCCGCCCGGGCTACCCAATATCAATGGTTTCCGGGGACGCGGAATCCGCAAAGGCAAGACCGCGGTTCCGGATTACTTCAGCCAGCGTCTTGTGCCGACGCAGCAGCACTGGTCGACTCGCGTCGGCGAAGTGCGCCTCATCGGTGTTGATACCGCCGAGTTTGGTTATGCAGGTGGACGTATTAATGAGCGGCAGATGCGTGCATTGCGTGCCGAACTCGCAGACGATCCAGAGCGTCCGACAATTTTGTTTGCGCATCACCCGTTTACTCAGGATGCGGTGCGTTCGCATTTCGGTGGTGAGGCATTCATGGTCGAGGCGCAGCAGGCCAAGATTTTTCAGGAGATTCTGGCCGCCACGCCGGGTGCCAAAGGCGTGTTCGCTGGTCATACGCACCGCAGCCGCCGTGGTATCGCTGACTACGGGGATACGGACTTCTGTGAGCGGGGTGCGGCACTCGGCTATCCGGGTGGATACACACAGATTCGAGTTCACACTGACGGTTACCAAATTAGCTACCACCGCACTACGACACCTCAGTCTCTGTCCTGGTCAACGAAGACTCGTTGGTCGATGTTCGGGTTGGAGCCAGAGTTTATGCTGGGAAAGATCTCCGATCGGAACTACGTCAATTTCTTCAAGAACAAAGTGCCACTCTGAGCTAGTGCTAGCTTCTAGCAGGGTACGCTGGGCAACGCATAGTGTTAATGGAAAATACGTAGTGGCAAGTTCCGCTGTGGGCGAAGTCGCAAGCCACCACGTTATTGGCCGAGCACAAGTGTGGCTCTGAAGTAATAAGGAATTTAGCGATGACCGACCAGTACAACCCGCGTTCGTCCTCCCCGCAGGATTGGGAGCAGGACGGTTATGCAACATCTGCCTGGGAGCAGCCGCAGGGTGGGGCTCAAGACGAGTACCAGCCTCAGTACCAGTACCAGTCGCAGGGGCCGAACCAGGGAGGTTCACCCCAGCAGTATCCGGCTTATCAGCAGGCTCCGGTACCTGAGCAGAAGAGCAACAACGGTCTGTACGTGGTTTTGGGCATCGTCGGTGTCGCACTTGCAGCGGTCGCCGGTATCGGTGGCGCGTACTACCTGAATAATTCCTCCGATAATTCCCCGCAGTCTCCCGATACGGTTGCGGCAGGGGACTCGTCGTCAAGCACTGCGTCCCCGGCGCCGGTGGAGACGTACACGGAAACCTATACCCAGACCGTCGAGCCGGAAACGACGAAGCAGCCGGAGAGCAGCGCTCCTACCACTACGCAGCGGGGAGATTTTGGTCTTCGCGCGTTCGGTATGAATCGCGATGATATCGATGCCAAAGGTTGGGTTGGCAGTACCGCTCGCTGCTCGGGTGGGTATTACGCGCGTGTGTTGGCGGAGACTTCTTCGGGTAAGGCCGTGATTTGTGAGAACTCCAATAACCGCCAGCAGCGCCATTACATTGGTGACTTCGGTGAGATTTCGGATACCCCGGATGCGTACACAGTAGATAGTTTCTCCGGGAACCGTGCTGTCGCGAAAAATGGTGGCTACACGTATACCGTCACTCCGAATGCGGTAACCGTGACCCAGGACGGCGAAGAGATTTTCCGTGAGCCCGTCACGGACTACGGTGTTTTGAACGCTGGCTAATCAGCTCTAGTTCTTCCTAGGACACGCAAAAAGGACGCGGTAACTTCCATAACGGAAGTTTTTACCGCGTCCTTTTCGTGTCTGCCGTTCGCTTTACGACGGTCCCTGCGCCCTAAGCCACCTTCTCCTCGGTGACATTCTCCCACGGCTTCGGCAGGTGGCGAGGAACCACCTTGCCGACTGCGTTGCGTGGCAGTTCATCGAGGAACACGGTCTCGCGCGGAACGGCGAATCGGCTGAGGCGCTGCTTGACGTATGTGCGAATCTGCTCATTGGTCAGGGCGCGGCCCTCAGGGGAGTCGTCGCGGACAACCCAGGCGACCAGGGCCTGACCGAAGCGCTCATCCGGGACACCTGCGACTGCGCACTCGCGGATACCCTCGAGCTGGCTGAGTGCATCTTCGGTCTGGCGTGGGAAGACGTTCTCGCCACCGGAGACAATCATGTCGTCCTCGCGACCGGAGATGTAGAGCAAGCCGTTTTCCATGCGACCCAGGTCACCGGTACAGACCATGCCGTCAATGACCTGCTTGTCCGCGCCCGGGCGGGTGTAGCCCTCGTACAACATGTTGTTGCCGACGAAGATTCGACCGGTCTCGCCGTCGGCGACGCGGTTGCCGTCTTCGTCGAGAATCTGGACACGAGTGCCCAGCGGTGCGCGACCAGCTGTGGTTGGGTTTGCCTTGAGCTCATCCGGGTTAGCAATGGTTGCCCAGCTGACCTCCGTGGAACCGTACTGGTTGTAGAGAACCGGCCCGAAGCGCTCGAGGGTCTTGGTGACAATTCCCTCTGGAATAGCCGAACCGCAGGATGCGATGACCTTTAGCGATGTCGCGCCGATGTCGTAGTTGTCCGGGAGAATCTCAATCATGCGCTGCAGCATGGTCGGCACCAGGAAGATGGTGTGCGGAGAGTGCTGCTCGATAATGCGCAGGCTGTCGGCTGGATCGAACTTGCGGCGCATAATCATGGTGGAACGCAGTGCGATGCACAGCTGCGCAGTCGCGAATCCCCAGGTGTGGAACAGCGGAGCCGCAAGGTAAGCCGGGCGACGCTGACGCAGAGGAATTCGGCTCATGATGGAAGATGCCGGCATCCAGCTGCGCGGCTCCGGACGCTTGGCACCCTTTGGAGTGCCGGTGGTTCCGGAAGTCAGAATAATAACGCGGCCACGGCGCGGGCGGGTTGGCAGCTCGGCGGTCGGCCACTTTGCCGGCGGTGCTGTCTTCAGCATCTCCTGCATGGAGGTCCAGCCCTCGCGAACGCAGGAGGTGTCACCGTAGTTTTCAAACCACGACACGGCGACCGGGCACTCATCGAAGTCCTCCGGCAGCATGTGAGTGAATTCCTCATCAATGAACAGGAAGTCAATCTTCTGTTCACGAATTACGGCCAGAGTCTGCTCGGCGGAGGCGCCGGTATTGAGCAGCACCAGGTCGGTGCCGAGACGACCGTGGGCACACAGAGCCATAATGAAACCGCGGTGGTTGCGAGCCAGCACACCGATGCGGTCGCGCTGCTGAATATCGCCGTGACGGAGTGCTCGCGCCAGGGCAGTGGAGCGCTCGTGCAGCTCCTCGTAGGTCAGCGAGCCGCCATCATCAATAATCGCAGTGTGGTGCGGATCGCGGCCGGCTGCAATGCCGAGGAGACCAGCTGGCAGGAAGTCCCAGCGGTAGATGGAACTTAATGCCTTACCAGCCGCGCCGGGCCCCATCGAGCCGAGGACGCCAGCCTGAGTCACCGGTGCGAGTCCGAGAACGAGGTCCGAGGTAGCTCGCGAAGCTTTGCGCACCTTATTGAGAATCGAGGTCTGTGGATTAGATGTCATAGTCACTCATCTTCCGTGGTTCATGTCCTGTGGTCTTCGGAGAGGCCTAATCAGGCGAAACCTCATCGGTAGGACTGCCGATTTAGTTTCTTTTACAGTAAGAATAAGTGTCCTAGGTCACTTTTGCGTAGCTTTTTGCAAAATTTTTTTATCAGAAACGAATAGTTGTGAAGATATGTGGCGTGACCAGTGAAGATAGTCAAGTATCAGTTCTCTTTCGCAGCTCAATGGGTGCTGACCTTAGCCGGGGAGGGGTTCTGGTTTGGATCTGATTCTTTTGGGGAAAGCTCCTGAAACCTGTTCTTATCCAGTTGCGCTCTCGACTCGGTGGCGAAGGGCGAACCTATCCGATACGACTCCAGTCCAGACCACTATGGTGACGTCGACTGAGGAGCTGGACGATGATCGCGATGACATTGATGACACGGATGATGACCGTGACGATGGCATGGACGACGATGATCACGATGACTTTGATGACGACGATGACGATGACCGCGTGAACAATTAGTTTTCTAATCGGCACCGTAGATTTTGTGAATCATCGGCCCCCCACGTAACCCATGAACCCCCGCTCACTAGTGAGCGGGGGTTCATGGGCGTTTATGGCAGGGACGCTATTTATTGTCCTGCGGTGTCCTGTGCCATATTCTGCTTAGCGGCATGGCTGACATTGTCGGCGATATCTGTTGACAGTTGTTCGGCATCATCCCACGGGCCAGAATTGGATACCCACACATTGAGCTGTATATGCCCGGTTCGGATGGTTTCTAGGTATCCGTCCTGGTCGTTAATGGTAGATGCACGAGACTGGGCGTCTTCGTCTGCTCCACCAACAAGAATGAGAATTGTTCCATTGGAATCTTCAAAGTTGTAGCCACAGCCAATACCTAAGTCCTTCACGCTAGTCGGCACAGCGTGAGTCTCTTCCGGCATGTAGTCGCCAGCATCACAGACGTTAAGCCAGCTGAGCGCCATTTTGTAGTAATAGGAGGCTATGGAGGCCTGGTCGGAATTGGTGTTCTTGTCTTCCAATTCCGAGTTTGCTTCTTCCAGCTCATCAATCTTTGCTTGCAGCTCGCTTTCCCGCTCCTCTGCCTGCTGTTGAAACGAGTAAATCTCTTCACTCGCGCTTGCAAGTTCGGACTCAGCATTCTTACCGCCCATGGCAAACCCCGCCGCGCCGGCAACAATCACTCCGACTGCGCCGAGGATGAGCGGCAGCGTCAAAGGTTTACTCTTTCCGGACTTAGTGCCGGAAGCTCTCTCCGACACTTTCTCGGAAGTGCCCGACTGGTTGCTATTCCACGGATCGATGGGTTCGTGAGCGTTCATTTTTAACCGACTACCTTCACCTTCTGTGCGATTGTGATTGGTTCGAATCCTGGCTGCTGAGCTGTCACAGCAACGATGTATTCACCGGGTTCTGTAAATGTTGCGTAGGCCTTCTCCCCAAACCGGCGAACGATCTGGCAAGGAGTATGTTGTCCAGTCACACCTGCGCTGGCACTTGCAGTCGGTTTGCCCTCAGAATCGTAGACATCCACCTTGTTTTCACAGGTTTCCGTACCACCAGACTGGCTGAAATTCCACAGCAACCTCGCGTTTGCTTCGCCATCAACCAGGGGATAGGTCAACAGGCTATTGGCCCCCTCGAAGGGAAGCGTGATCCGAGCAGTGTCGAAGCCGCCCAATTCTTTCTGGTGAGCAGTTGCGTCAATCTTGACGTTTTGGCGCTTGGCACTGCCGGGCTCCATGCCGCCAATTTTGGTCAGCTCCATCGAGCTATTCAGCGTTACTGCACCGGAGTCGGCATCCGAGTCTGAAAGTTCGCTGTTGGGAGAATTCTTATCCTGCGAACTGTTGGCATATTCCTGCTCTGGCTCTTCCGACCCGGTCGAGCTCTCAATCGAGCTAGGAGTTTCGGATTGTGCATCAGAAGCAGGGGACGTTTCTGTAACTGTCACCACCGCGGGGGACTCCGGGACAGCGTTGTTAGTGGGCATACCTGAGCAGCCAACCAGAGTCAGGGTAGCAGCGGCGGCTGCCACAGCTAAAACGTGCTTTGAATGAAACTGGGATGTCATGGGCGTTAAAAACCTCCGAGTTAAGCGCCGAATAAGCGTTTTCTTCATCTGCTTGACGACGCTATAGCGGAGGCCTCAGAAGCGGTACGGGAGTTCTCCCGGTGACTTTCACTACCCGTGCAGGTTTAACTAAATCCTGTCGGGTTCAGCGAATTAATCGTTGGACAAAAGATTGAGGGAAAGAACCGTTTAATGAACCTCCAACAGCTGAAAGATGTGGCCAAAAGCTACTTCTCAAAAACCACAGATATTGTGAAGGGTGTTCCAGATCGTACTAAAGGTTGGCGCGGTGATTTGGAGGATCAAGGAATTATTCCAAACCGTGTTGGTGTAGATCAAGAAGGTCGTATCATTCCGCCATTTTTTGTTTGGTGGGCACCCTGGATGTTTCGAGTCGTACTCATTATCGCCGGATTCATAATTGGCGGAATTTTGGAATCCACCAATAGTGGGCCATATCCAGATACGGCGATGTTGATTCCATTCGCCATGGGGTTTGCGATGTGGTTCTTGCGAAATCAGACTAGTTGGATTCCCGGCCTCATTATCACGGTGCTGGCAGTCACCGCAGCATCGCTTATGTCTAAAAGCGTCCTTATTTCGCTCGAAGCATTAATCCTTTTCGCTCTCGTAGTCCTAGTGGAATACATCTACGCTCGCGCCGCATTCGACTACAACACTGCCGCGGCGTTTGAAGAGATGAAGCAGGCGCTTTCCACGTACGGCACTGCCTATGAGCTTGAAGAACGAGAGGACACCAACGTCAACGGAGAGACTCTGACAACTGTCTCCGCGCTTGATTCGGGACGCCCTGCTAGGGCAATGATTCGACTGTTGCCGGAGCATGTAGACCCCGGATGGCTTATCGCAGTAGATCCCGCCAGGCGGTTTATGACAGGCCTATCTCCAGAACAGCGTGTTCGCATCAGTGAGATTCAGGAGCAGATGTGAGTCTGAATCCCGCAGTTCGAGACAACCTAGCTGGAAATCTATTTTCACCAGGCGCAGTGCCAACGGGCGCCAAGTTAGCTCAGCTGATTGCTGACATTCCCATGGGCGGAGATGCCTCTTCCTCGGATTTTTGGGAAGCGCGTGTCCGTTTAATTCGAGACCTGTTGTTCTTCGGTAAGCAGTCCCAGCGCGCACTGGACATTATCGATGAGCTGCACACCGAAGATTTTGTCGACGCAGTGCGAAAGAAGTTCGGTGTTTCTTTTCGACTTGTTCTCAAACGAGTACAGCGTCCTCAGTACTTCTTCACTGATGTGCAGATGAAGGCAGTTAAAGAGGGGTTCTTGAAGCCGTATGCAAAGGGCAGCGGAAAAGCGATTACCGAGCACGGGCTTGAAGAGTTCTTTGATCGGATATTGGTTCCAACGTCTAACCGCATGGAGCTCCGTGAATACGTCGACGTTGAAGATAGCCAGGAAATTGAGACTGGTCCGACGAACAACGCGGAGAAACGAGTCTGGGCGGCCTTTGATGAGGCCAGTAGTGCAAATACCGACATTCGGTCGATTGCAGATGTCATTGCGAACGGTTTTCGTGAACAGTCCGAAGGCTTTATTGACGGCAAACCGATCGATAGCGACATGCTGAAGAGTGCAACTAAATCCATCGGTGCGAGTTTTCGTACCGGCTCGCCAGAGGCTGAAACCCGCACCGGTCTTATTCGAAGGTTGCAAGCAGTCGATGATCCAGCGGATTTAGTGACTCGACATACTTTCGGTCTGCTTAACGACGAATCGTCGCTGGACCCAACGAGACTTCGTAAAGAATTGCAAATTGCTGAGGGAGCCTACTGTTCTAGTTCCGATTCGACAATTGAGAATCGCGTCCTTCAAAACGTCAATCGAGACGATGTCTTGAAGGCTGATACCGGAAGGGGAAAATCGGATTTTAAGACGCCCCATGCCGGTGAAGGGGATGCGATTGCCAAGGAGTTATTACGATTTCTTTCTCCATTTGTTGTGCTCGGTTTAATAGTGCAGTTCATGCAGGAGGGTAATGGATTTATTGCTGTACCGGTTCTGGCTATTTTTGTCGGTATCTTGTGGGCGTTGGTAAAGAAGCGAGTGGCAAAACGATGGATTGCTGTTTTTGGAATCGTATATTTCATTGCCATGGGGGTTATAAATGATAATTTCTATGAATTAGGATGGGTTCTATTTTCTATATTTATCATTACATTTGTGTCGATTGCCTATCTATTCGCTAAGGGGAAGGAATATAAAAATGGGGTTCTTTAATAACAAAAAGGATGAAAATAAAAGGTCGGTTAAACATTCAGACGGTCGTGTTGATGAGTATCAGGAACGAGATCCTAAGTATCCGGAGGTTGACTTCGGTGGAGCGCATAATTTCGCCCCGCTGCCGAATTTTGATGAGTCCTTCGGCCCCCGGGGCACGGTCGACAATGGTGATACCACAGGTCAGGAGCCGGTCGAGTATTCCGGAGATCCAAAACTAGACACCGACGAAGCTGCATGGTCCAAGGTTGAGAACGTCGAATTTGACGGTGTTGAATTTGGTGGTGCCGAGTTTGGCCATGATGAAGACACCGCGGAAGGAGTTCCAGCCCAGCAGGATTTTCCTCCCGCGACAGTGGAAGAGCTCCCAGAAACGGATGCTGAAAGTACCGCAGGTGTTGCGGCCGGGAACGTCGTAAAGCAGTTGGATTTGATTCAAACACGGCTGGACACAATGAACGCAGTATTGCGCTCTCAAAGTGAAGAGTTGGAAGCGCTGACTGATCGTCGTTGGTACGCCCAGTTGATGCCGCTGGCGGAAAAGTTGGCGGCCATCCATGACGGGATTTGCGCTGACCTTTCGCGGCTCGAAGAAACTACCGAAACTGATGGCAGTGACCTGTATTCGACCCTGGATTTCCTGCAGGACTCGATCGCAGATGCGCTTCAGTCCATGGGAGTGGCAATTACAGAGGCGAAGGTGGGCGATGCCTTTGATTCTTCAATTCACCGTCGTACCAAATTCGCGGATTCGGATAACCCCGCGCTGCACCGCACGCTGGCGCCATCACGACGAATCTCGCACTACTACACCTTCACCAGTTCTACCAGTCCAATTGTGGTGGCCAAGGCGCCGGTCACGGTGTACCGGCACAGCGGCAACTAGGCCAAAACTCGAGTCTGAACAGAGCACAGCTCGAGTCCGGCCAGCACACAACTAGAGCGCTGACACGGCAAAAGAAGTCAAGAATCCAACAGATTTCAGAATAAGGAGAAAAATCATGGCTGAACGTATTTACGGCATCGATCTGGGCACATCCAATAGCGCAATTTCCTACGTGGACTCACTGGGTGTTCCTGTCATTCAAGAAAACCTCGACGGAGATCTGTCGACACCAAGTGTGGTGTGGTTTGAATCGAAGGCCAATACCGTTGTCGGAAAGCTGGCACGTGAAGAGAAGCTCTTCAGCCCCAATGACGTCATCGAGCTGGTGAAGCGGAGCATCGGCACCGATAAGAAATGGAATTTCAGCGGGAAGGCGTATACCCCGGAGGAGATTTCTTCATTGATTTTGCGCTCGTTGGTTCCAGACGAAGCAGCTGACGACGAGATTTCGGCAGTTATTACTGTGCCGGCATATTTTGGTGCGAAGGAGCGCGAGGCAACTCGCAACGCAGGGCAGATTGCTAATTTCAATGTGTTGGAGCTGGTAGCAGAACCGGTTGCTGCGGCCCTCTACTACGACTCCAAGCAGCCTCTAAAGGACAAGACCTTGCTGGTGTATGACCTCGGAGGCGGTACATTCGATGCCACGATTGTGCAGGGGATTGACAACACCTTCCGGGTTATTGCCACCGACGGTGATGCTCGACTGGGCGGTGCTGACTGGGATAAGGCGCTTGGTGAATTTATCCTGGATAAATTCATTGAGCAGACTGGTGACGAGGAGGCGGAAAACGATGAGACCTTCGTCGCTAAGTTGCATGAGCAGACGGTGAACTGTAAAGAGGCGCTGAGTAATGCGGAAAGCGCCACTGTGCGACTTGCCAGTGACTCTGGTTCCCGCGCCAAGATTGCCGTTACCCGCGAAGACTTGGAGCGTGTCACGGCGCCATTGCTCGAGCAGACGGAGATTCCTTTGACCCGTGTATTGGAGACGGCAAAGGAAAAGGAGCCGGGACTGACAATTGATGAGGTCATCCTGGTGGGTGGATCTTCGCGAATGACCGCCGTAACCAAACTGGTGGAGCGTCTGACGGGTAAGAAGCCACTGTTGGTTGAGCCTGATCTAGCCGTTGCTAAGGGTGCTGCCCTTGCTGCGATGATCAGCAAGCTCGGGGGAGTGGTTAATGCTGAGTCCAGCCCTGCTGTCCAACAGCAGTCAATTGCGCAGATCGCGGCTGAGACAGGGATTGACGCCGGGCAGCTAGCCGCGCTGTCGGAGAAGAAGGTGGCAAATGTATTGCCAAAGTCGATTGGCATTCGAGTTGTCGATCATCTGAACAACCCGTACATCGACTATCTGGTCAACCAGAATGACATGATTCCCCTGTCTGAGCCGGTGGTCCGGGAGTATTCGACCGTAGCTGATGGCCAAGAGGAAGTAGATTTGACGCTGTATCAGCAGGCCAGTGACGTTCCATCCGAAGATGTCGCTCTCAATGACATCATTAGTGGATCGGAATCTATGCTGACAGGTATCCCGCCGTTGCCCAAGGGTCAGCCAATTCAGGTTAAGTTCTTTGTAGCAGCAGACGGCATGATTACCGTGGAAGGCACTCACGTTCCATCGGGTCGCTCAATCGAATCCCACGTGCGCATTGGTGTGATGAATGAGGAAGAGATTTCGGCTGCTCGCACGACGATGATGAAGGTTTCTGTCAGCCAAGGAGATAACTGATGACCGACGATCGCACTCTAATCCCGGGCGTCGATGACATTGACAGCGGTGCAAATTCCGATACTGATGGTCGAAATCGGAAGATTCTGCTGTTCGTGCTCGCCATTCTGGTTGTCGTCATCCTGGCAATGGTGGTCTGGATCCTAAATTTCCGCTCTAACCAGCAGGATAACGCCGACGGGTTGTTTGAAACCACTGAAAGCACCGAAGTGGAAGTCTCGCCGTCCTACTATGTGGGCGATGATCAGGAACCAACCTCGACTACAATCGCACCGCCTGCCGACGATCGGTTCGTAGACCCAGAGGTCTTAGCGTCGACCGTTGATCCGACGTGCCCGATGCTGCAGAGTGCCTGGTCAAACCAGGGCTCCGATATGGACTGTGAAGCATATTACGAGGTAGTGCGGGCGCTCAGTAAACAGCGGCAAGAGCAAGGAACACTGCCAAAGCAGACGACAATCGAGATTGAGTATGACGGTCAGCCACTGACGATGGAATGCCAAGAAGTTTCGCCTAATTATGATTGCCGCTCTGAGTCTGGGATTCAGATTATGGTGGGTAATCTCGATGGGTCTGGGCAACGGAACCGATGACTAATCTTCCCCAGGTAGGCGATATTTTTGAGGGCTACGAGGTTGAAGCTCTCATCGGTGCCGGCAATATGGGGACTGTTTTTCGAGTACGAAATCCCAAGCTGGGCCGAAACGAAGCACTGAAAATCGTCCCACTGCCGGAAGAGGCCAGTGCTTCTAAGCGAATGGAGGCACTGTTCCAGAACGAGGTTTCTATCGCAGCCACTGTTCACGTTCCCAACGTTGTGACCGTGTTCGATGGCGGGCGAGCCGGGAACCTGCTTTGGTTCACCATGACTCTTATTAGCGGTAATTCGTTGGGCGCTGAACTGGCCGAATATCCGCCGCGCACTTTCGATAAGAGCGAGGTCATGTCGATTGGTGTGGAGATTGCTACCGCGCTAGATCGGCTAGCAAAGCACGAACCAGCGGTGATTCATGGTGATGTAAAACCATCAAATATCGTCGTAGAGCGAGATTCGTCGGGGCTTGTGTTAAGCGCGACGCTTGTGGATTTCGGTGTATCAACCGCCACTGAAATCGACAGTGTTGGCGTGACCAATCGTGTTGCCGGCTCATTGCCCTACATGGCGCCAGAGATCTTCACTAAGGGTTGCATTAGTGCAGCTAGTGACGAGTATGCGTTTGCGTGCACGATATTCGAGCTGTTGCAGGGATATAAGGCATTTCCAGCTACTGACGCGGCCAGTGCGCGGCAATTGCACTGCGGTAAGCGACCGGTTACCAACCTCGGTGCGGTAGTTGATTCGGTCTTCGCCAAGGCGTTGGCGGTTGACGCCGATGAACGCTACGAATCCTGCAATGCGTTTATTAGCGATCTCATTGCTGCGCTAAATGGTGGTGCCGTCGAGGTTCGCAATCCGAAGAACCGGAAGAAAGCCCTTGCAGCGTTCTCCGTAGTGGCATGTCTAGGCCTTATTGGTGGTGGCATTGTTGTTGCCGAACGTAGCGGCATTGGAGATGGCGGTCTCTTTAGTGCCAAGCACTTGGCACAGCCAGTAGCTATCGGAGGTTCTGCGGAACCGATGCGACTTCGCGCTCCCGATTTGGCGAAGGGGCCTCGGATTCCGGTGGGTGACCGATGGACCCTTACGTCGTTAAGCGACGTCCCCATCGGTGAGAAGAGCTGGCAGGGGATTCAGCGGATGGGAACATTCAACGGTGCTGCATATCACGCGACGCAGTTTGCTTCGGCAGATGAATTCTTGCTGCCATTTCGCCACGGTATTGATGAGAAGAAGCCGATTGCAGAGGCTGAAAATGACAAATGGCGGGGTGAAATTCTGGATGCCGTGAGCAAGAACCGGTCAGTGGCTGAACCAGCTGGCTCTGAAGTGGTGAAACTGCGAATGGAGCCCGATGGTCGCCGGCTGGATGTCCTACAAACGTCAGGCTCATTTCAAGCTGTGAACAGCGAAGGTTCCGAGGCAACACGGCCGATTAATTACTGCTTGGTTCAGCCGGCGGAAAGTTCTGCGCCATCCAGTCCCGAAGTGCTTCGTCCGGTATTTGTCGTTTTGAGTGAAGGCGATCCTTGTCCTGCTGCCTATGACACGGTGGCGGCGTGGGCAATGCAAACCACGACGAATTAAGCGATAACGCCGAGAATATTTGTTATATTTCGGATAACTATCATGAATGCCAGTCACTTCAGCCGTCGTTGGGCGATTCCCCCAGGAGCGTTGGGTAGGGTTCCTGATTCGCGGTTGGTGGCTGGTGGTGCGAGAGAAAGGCCTGGTCAACGTGACATCGCTCCCAACACTTGTGGTTGATAATTTGTGTGGGGATGCGATTGTTGCCAATCCGAGTGAGGGATTGACCATCGGGCGTGACGCCGACCTCAAAGTGGGCGAAGATAACCGCTACATGCACCGCATAGCAATGTATGTGTATGCGGAATCCGGAATGTGGTTTCTGCTCAATAACTGCGAGCACGTGACTGCAATGGTGCACATTCCGGAGGTGTCGCGGTCATTCCGGCTGGCTCCGCAACAGCGTTTTGATTTGAGCTACCCGGAGTATTTCATCCGCTTTTCCGTCAAGGATGACCAGTACGAAATTCAGATTAAACAGGATATTGAGCACGCCGATGCGAAGGTCGTGCTGCCAACTGACGGGACTGAAACCATCTCGGTTGGGGAGCTGCCGGAGCGCCAGCGTGCTCTGATCGCTGCATATGCGGAGGATTATCTGCGCGGCCGAATCGACACCATTATGGTTTCATGCACCGATGCCGAGGCCGGCCGAAAGCTGGGAGGCAAGACCGCAAAGGCAGTCGAGCATTACCGCACCGCACTTTTTGAATCCGCTTTGAGCAAGGGGCTGGTCTCAAGCAAGGAGTGGCAACGGGTTAATCAAAAGAGCCGTCTGCAGCTGGTAGTTGTCGCTGCAATCGAAGCACGATTGGTCACTGCAGACGACTTGAAACTGCTCGCTTAACGACGGTACTTGCGATAAGTCAATCCTTTAATTGGCGTGTTCACAGTAGTGGTTCGGCCGCCACGGGCATTCTTCGTCCACCGAACGGGCCCCATGCGATAGGAATATCCGAGGCCAGAACGCGATAGCGTAACCCGGGAGTTGCGGGTGGGGCGGAAGGTCTTTCGGAAGCTGAATAGTTTGAAAGCCATTGATATAAATCCATTCTCGGTGCGTCACAGACTGCCATGCGCTCTGACCGTGCTGCTTTGGACAGCATCGCTCTCTGACTGCATTGTGCCGGTGACATAAGCGGATAAATCGTGGTGCGTTTGATGGCACCACTGTCCAGATTTGGGCAGTCCAGCATGGTTTAGCTAGGGGAGAACTCCCCGGGGAGAACTCCCGTTTCTTTTGTGTCCGAGAGTTTTTAATCTGAGATCATGTTCACCAAGAAGATTTCCGCTGTAGCCGCCGCAATCACTGCCGCCACTGCGCTTGCTGTTGTCAATCCGTCCGTCGCCGATGCAGCTACGAACTACCCCAAGATCAACCGTGACTATGTCAGCTATTCCACAGACGGAGAAACCGTAGTCTGTGGTGGGTCGGTAAATCAGGACATGTTCCGCTGCCAGACCACAGCTAAGTGGGGTAACAAGAAGAACGCCCACAATCTGGTCACCTTTGATCTCGAGGATGCATCTGGAAGTTGGGAAGCCGGAATGAGCGGTGGAAATTGGGATGCCTCGCGCCCGCCATTCCGACTGAAGGAAGGGAAGAAGTACAGCTTCCACGGGATCGTGGTCCTGAATAAGAATGGCACCCTGTACTTCAGTTCTCCGTACCACGAGGTGCGCGGTGAAGTGACTCCGTATGAGTGGGAGATTATGGAGACTGACTGATATCCCGTGCAAATACTCCTTCTTGTCTGGCGTTTGGCTTAACGCGCAGGAGTAATTCATTCCAACATTCGTTTCCTCCCGGTGGCATTGCCGCCGGGAGCTTTTGCTGCCGTACGAGCAGTGATACCTCTCTCGACCAGGCTGTTCGCTACTGGCGTACGGCTATAGGGATTAATCTGTGTCGCGTCGCGTTTAAGCTAGGTGAAACAACCTTTATTGAATTACGGCAAAAATAGACACTTGAAAGGGCAGTGATGTTCGAGAGGTTTACGGACCGAGCACGTCGCGTTGTCGTCCTGGCACAGGATGAGGCACGCGAGCTCAATCACAATTACATCGGCACGGAGCACATCCTGCTCGGCCTGATTAGTGAAGGCGACGGTGTAGCTGCCAAGGCGCTGGAGTCCATGGGTATTTCCCTGGATGCTGTGCGCTCTGAGGTAGTCGACATTATTGGTCGTGGCTCCCAGCCGCCGAGCGGTCACGTGCCGTTTACCCCGCGTGCAAAGAAGGTGCTGGAGTACTCTCTGCGCGAGGCTCTGCAGCTGGGTCACAAGTACATCGGTACTGAGCACCTGCTGCTCGGCCTGATTCGTGAGGGCGAAGGTGTTGCTGCTCAGGTCCTGGTTAAGCTCGGCGCTGACCTGCCGCGCGTACGTCAGCAGGTTATTCAGCTGCTCAGCGGTTTCCAGGGCGATGAGTCCGATGGTTCTCCGGAGCAGCGTCCGGTCGGTGCTACTTCCGGCGCTCGTGTGCAGGAGGGTAACCACCAGTCGGGTTCGCTGGTGCTTGATCAGTTCGGTCGTAACCTGACCGTTGCTGCACGTGAGGGCAAGCTGGATCCGGTTATTGGCCGCGAGAAAGAAATCGAGCGCATTATGCAGGTTCTTTCTCGTCGCACCAAGAACAACCCTGTGCTGATTGGTGAGCCTGGTGTTGGTAAGACCGCCGTCGTGGAGGGGCTTGCACTGGACATTGTCAACGGTCGTGTGCCGGAGACGCTGAAGGATAAGCAGCTTTACTCTCTCGACCTGGGCTCGCTGGTTGCGGGTTCCCGTTACCGCGGTGACTTCGAGGAGCGTCTGAAGAAGGTGCTCAAGGAGATTAACCAGCGCGGTGACATCATCCTGTTTATTGACGAGATTCACACGCTGGTTGGTGCCGGTGCCGCCGAGGGCGCAATTGATGCAGCCTCGATTCTGAAGCCGAAGCTGGCTCGCGGTGAGCTGCAGACCATCGGTGCTACCACTTTGGATGAGTACCGTAAGCACATCGAGAAGGACGCCGCTCTCGAGCGTCGTTTCCAGCCGGTGAACGTGCCGGAGCCGAGCGTGGATCTCACTATCGAGATTCTGCGTGGTGTTCGCGATAAGTACGAGGCTCACCACCGCGTATCCATCTCGGACAAGGCGCTGGTTGCGGCAGCTACCCTCTCGGATCGTTACATCAACGACCGCTTCCTGCCGGATAAGGCTGTTGACCTTATTGACGAGGCCGGTGCTCGTATGCGCATCAAGCGCATGACTGCCCCGGCTGACCTGCAGGAGATTGACTCCAAGATTGCCGATGTGCGCCGCCAGAAGGAAGCCGCCATCGACGAGCAGGACTTCGAGAAGGCAGCTGGTCTGCGCGACAAGGAGCGCAAGCTGGGCGAAGAGCGCCGCGAGCGCGAGAAGAAGTGGCGTGCGGGCGAGTCCGACACCATCGCTGAGATTGGCGAGGAACAGATTGCGGAGGTCCTGGCTTCCTGGACTGGCATTCCGGTGTTCAAGCTCACCGAGGAAGAGTCCTCGCGTCTGCTGCGCATGGAGGATGAGCTGCACAAGCGCATCATCGGTCAGGAAGAGGCTGTCAGTGCTGTCTCCCGCGCTATTCGTCGTACCCGTGCTGGCCTGAAGGACCCGAAGCGTCCGTCCGGTTCGTTCATCTTCGCTGGTCCGTCCGGTGTTGGTAAGACCGAGCTGTCGAAGGCTCTGGCCGAGTTCCTCTTTGGTGAGGAAGACGCACTCATTCAGATTGATATGGGTGAGTTCCACGACCGCTTCACTGCTTCTCGTCTCTTCGGTGCTCCTCCCGGATACGTCGGCTACGAAGAGGGCGGCCAGCTCACCGAGAAGGTGCGCCGCAAGCCGTTCTCCGTCGTGCTTTTCGACGAGATTGAGAAGGCCCACAAGGAGATTTACAACACCTTGCTGCAGGTCCTGGAAGACGGTCGTCTGACTGACTCGCAGGGTCGAGTGGTGGACTTCAAGAACACGGTTCTGATCTTCACCTCGAACCTGGGTACCAGCGACATTTCCAAGGCTGTTGGTATGGGCTTCTCGGGTGTCGGCGAGGCCGATGAAGATGGCAAGTACGAGCGGATGAAGGACAAGGTCCACGACGAGCTGAAGAAGCACTTCCGTCCGGAGTTCCTGAACCGTATCGACGAGATTGTGGTCTTCAGGCAGCTGAGCCAGGCTGAGATTGTCCAGATGGTCGACCTCATGCTGGCCCGCGTCAGCGACCAGCTCGACGAGAAGCGCATCACCATGGAGATTTCCGACCGCGCCAAGAACCTGCTGGCCAAGCGTGGCTTTGATCCAGTGCTCGGTGCCCGTCCGCTGCGTCGCACGATCCAGCGCGAGATTGAGGATCAGCTCTCCGAGAAGATTCTCTACGGTGAGGTTGGTCTCGGCGAGACCGTCTTCATCGATGTCGAAGGCTGGGATGGCGAGTCCAAGGACGTCGACAAGGCGAAGTTCACCTTCACCAACAAGGGCAAGGCCGGTAACGTTGATGCCGACGGCGGTGCTCTGGCTGACTCCGAGGAAGACAAGGACGTTCTCGGAAATGCTGACGGC
>NZ_JVPT01000066.1:0-462 GCF_001055915.1 Corynebacterium sp. 212_CJEI
GGGTTCGCTTTATGTGTGAAGTGTGTGTAATGTATCCGGGGTCAGCGCGACAGGGCGATGTGATTGCTTGTTGTGGTGATGTGGGGGAGAGTTTACTTTGTATTCACGGTCGGTTTGACTTGTGTTTGCAGTGAAGGTAGAGTCTTCTTCTGCTGCTCACGTGGTGGTTGCCCTGGTTTTGGGGTGGTTGTCTTCGTGGGTGTGTGTTGTGTGAGAACTCAATAGTGTGCCGATGTACTAACTAATACTTTTTTGGGAAAGTGCTTGTTTGGTTGTCGTTTGCGCGTGTGTGTTGCTGGTGGGTGCCGGGGGCCTTTGTTTGTTTTGGGTCCTTTTGTGCTTGCGGGTGATGGATTGCGTGGCGGCGCCTTTGTTTGGGTGCTTTTCGCGTGGTTTTTTCATTTGTGGGAAAGATCATGGTTGTTCTCTTCTTTTTTGGCCTCGTCGGTTCGAAGGGGAGAA
>NZ_JVPT01000066.1:562-2878 GCF_001055915.1 Corynebacterium sp. 212_CJEI
GTGTGTGGTGGTTGTTTGTCTGTTTTTGTCAGGTTTTTGGGCCTTTCATTGTTTTTTTGATTCTTCTGATTTGAAGGGTTTTTGATGGAGGGTTTGATCCTGGCTCAGGACGAACGCTGGCGGCGTGCTTAACACATGCAAGTCGAACGGTAAGGCTCCAGCTTGCTGGGGTACACGAGTGGCGAACGGGTGAGTAACACGTGGGTGACCTGCCCTGCACTTCGGGATAAGCCTGGGAAACTGGGTCTAATACCGGATAGGACCGCACCGTGAGGGTGTGGTGGAAAGTTTTTTCGGTGTGGGATGGGCCCGCGGCCTATCAGCTTGTTGGTGGGGTAATGGCCTACCAAGGCGGCGACGGGTAGCCGGCCTGAGAGGGTGGACGGCCACATTGGGACTGAGACACGGCCCAGACTCCTACGGGAGGCAGCAGTGGGGAATATTGCACAATGGGCGGAAGCCTGATGCAGCGACGCCGCGTGGGGGATGACGGCCTTCGGGTTGTAAACTCCTTTCACCATCGACGAAGGGTTTCTGACGGTAGATGGAGAAGAAGCACCGGCTAACTACGTGCCAGCAGCCGCGGTAATACGTAGGGTGCGAGCGTTGTCCGGAATTACTGGGCGTAAAGAGCTCGTAGGTGGTTTGTCGCGTCGTCTGTGAAATTCCGGGGCTTAACTCCGGGCGTGCAGGCGATACGGGCATAACTTGAGTACTGTAGGGGAGACTGGAATTCCTGGTGTAGCGGTGAAATGCGCAGATATCAGGAGGAACACCGGTGGCGAAGGCGGGTCTCTGGGCAGTAACTGACGCTGAGGAGCGAAAGCATGGGGAGCGAACAGGATTAGATACCCTGGTAGTCCATGCCGTAAACGGTGGGCGCTAGGTGTGGGTTTCCTTCCACGGGATCCGTGCCGTAGCTAACGCATTAAGCGCCCCGCCTGGGGAGTACGGCCGCAAGGCTAAAACTCAAAGGAATTGACGGGGGCCCGCACAAGCGGCGGAGCATGTGGATTAATTCGATGCAACGCGAAGAACCTTACCTGGGCTTGACATATACAGGATCGCGCCAGAGATGGTGTTTCCCTTGTGGCTTGTATACAGGTGGTGCATGGTTGTCGTCAGCTCGTGTCGTGAGATGTTGGGTTAAGTCCCGCAACGAGCGCAACCCTTGTCTTATGTTGCCAGCACGTTGTGGTGGGGACTCGTAAGAAACTGCCGGGGTTAACTCGGAGGAAGGTGGGGATGACGTCAAATCATCATGCCCCTTATGTCCAGGGCTTCACACATGCTACAATGGTCGGTACAGTGGGTTGCCAGTCCGTGAGGGCGAGCTAATCCCGCAAAGCCGGTCTCAGTTCGGATCGGGGTCTGCAACTCGACCCCGTGAAGTCGGAGTCGCTAGTAATCGCAGATCAGCAACGCTGCGGTGAATACGTTCCCGGGCCTTGTACACACCGCCCGTCACGTCATGAAAGTCGGTAACACCCGAAGCCAGTGGCCTAACACATTTTTTGTGGGGGAGCTGTCGAAGGTGGGATTGGCGATTGGGACGAAGTCGTAACAAGGTAGCCGTACCGGAAGGTGCGGCTGGATCACCTCCTTTCTAAGGAGATTATTTTTTCTTTGTGTCATGTGTCATCGTGTTGGTGGCGTGTGGCTATTTTTTGTTTTTTGGGTGGAACACCTACTGGTTAGATCACTGAAGTGGTGGTCTGCGCGTGCGTGTGATGACTTTAAGCGTTTGTGCTTTCCTTTGGTGTTGGTTGGTTGTTGGTGCGCTGTTGGGTGTCTGGGATGACACATGTTGTTGTTCCTGTTTACAGGTTGCTGCGTGCTGCGGGCAGGCTGCTGTTGTGGTGGTTTGTGTGTGGTGTGTGGGTGTTGTGTGAGAACTGGATAGTGGACGCGAGCATCTTGTTTTTCTGTAAGTTCGATTTTGTCAAGCAGTTTTTCTGTTTGTGATTGTTCTTAGTTATTTGTTTGTGTGTTGTGTTGTAAGGGCGCATGGTGGATGCCTTGGCATAGTAGGCCGATGAAGGACGTGAGAGGCTGCGATAGGCCTCGGGGAGCTGCCAACTGAGCGTTGATCCGAGGGTGTCCGAATGGGGAAACCTGGCCGTCGTTGTGGGCGGTCGCCGTTAGATGAATTCATAGTCTAATTGGTGGTTACGCGGGGAAGTGAAACATCTCAGTACCCGTAGGAGTAGAAAACAATTGTGATTCCGTTAGTAGTGGCGAACGAACGTGGATGAGGCTAAACCGCGTGCGTGTGATACCTGGCAGGGTTTGCGTGCGTGGGGTTGTGGGGATGCA
>NZ_JVPT01000066.1:2978-5932 GCF_001055915.1 Corynebacterium sp. 212_CJEI
TTGTGTGGGTGTAGCGGAAGTGGATTGGAATGTCCTGCCGTAGACGGTGAGAGTCCGGTACGTGAAACACCCGTGCGTGCAATTGGTGTGTTGCCCGAGTAGCAGCGGGCTCGTGGAATCTGCTGTGAATCTGCCGGGACCACCCGGTAAGCCTAAATACCTGCTTATGACCGATAGCGGATTAGTACCGTGAGGGAATGGTGAAAAGTACCCCGGGAGGGGAGTGAAATAGTACCTGAAACCATGTGCTTACAATCCGTCAGAGCCCTTTTTTGTGGGGTGATGGCGTGCCTTTTGAAGAATGAGCCTGCGAGTCAGCGGCATGTCGCGAGGTTAACCCGTTTGGTGGGGTAGTCGTAGCGAAAGCGAATACTAACTAGTGTGTTGTCAGTGGCATGTCCTGGACCCGAAGCGGGGTGATCTACCCATGGCCAGTGTGAAGCAGAGGTAAGACTCTGTGGAGGCGCGAACCCACTTAGGTTGAAAACTGAGGGGATGAGCTGTGGGTAGGGGTGAAAGGCCAATCAAACTCCGTGATAGCTGGTTCTCCCCGAAATGCATTTAGGTGCAGCGTCGTGTGTTTCCTCCTGGAGGTAGAGCTACTGGTTGGTTTAGCGGGACTATCATCTTAGCGACATCAGCCAAACTCCGAATGCCGGTGAGGTCAGAGCACGGCAGTGAGACTGCGGGGGATAAGCTTCGTAGTCGAGAGGGAAACAGCCCAGATCGCCGGCTAAGGCCCCTAAGGGTGTGCTAAGTGGAAAAGGATGTGGGATCGCGAAGACAACCAGGAGGTTGGCTTAGAAGCAGCCATCCTTGAAAGAGTGCGTAATAGCTCACTGGTCGAGTGGTTCTGCGCCGACAATGTAGTGGGGCTCAAGTACACCGCCGAAGCCGCGGCAATCACCTTTGTGGTGGTTGGGTAGGGGAGCGTCGCGTGACTGCTGTGAAGCGCTGGGGTAACCCTAGTGTGGAGTGTGCGCGAGTGAGAATGCAGGCATGAGTAGCGAATGAGGAGTGGAAAACTCCTCCGCCGAATGACTAAGGGTTCCTGGGCCAGGTTAATCCTCCCAGGGTGAGTCGGGACCTAAGGCGAGGCCGACAGGCGTAGTCGATGGATAACGGGTTGATATTCCCGTACCCGTGTGTCCGCGCCCATGGTGAATCAGGGATACTAACCCACCTGAACACGCGCCGTTTACTAGCCTTTTAGGTTGGTTGGTGTGTGTGATGCTGGGGACCTGAACTGGTAGTAGCCAAGTGATGGGGTGACGCAGGAAGGTAGCCGTGCCACGTGATGGATATCGTGGTGTAAGCGTGTGGCCCGTGTTCTAGGTAAATCCGGAGCACATATAGGGTGAGGCGTGATGCGTACCCGTTTTGGGGAAGTTGGTGATCCTATGCTGCCGAGAAAAGCCTCTAGCGATGTGGATATACGGCCCGTACCCGAAACCGACACAGGTAGTCAGGTAGAGAATACTAAGGCGATCGGGAGAACTGTGGTTAAGGAACTCGGCAAAATGCCCCCGTAACTTCGGGAGAAGGGGGGCCATGACTGGTGACCGACGTGGTTGAGCTGGTTGTGGCCGCAGAGAATAGAGGGAAGCGACTGTTTACTAAAAACACAGGTCCGTGCGAAGACGGGTAAGTCGATGTATACGGACTGACGCCTGCCCGGTGCTGGAAGGTTAAGAGGACCTGTTAGACCCCTTTGCGGGTCGAAGCGGAGAATTTAAGCCCCAGTAAACGGCGGTGGTAACTATAACCATCCTAAGGTAGCGAAATTCCTTGTCGGGTAAGTTCCGACCTGCACGAATGGCGTAACGACTTCCCTGCTGTCTCAACCACAGACCCGGCGAAATTGCAGTACGAGTAAAGATGCTCGTTACGCGCGGCAGGACGAAAAGACCCCGGGACCTTCACTATAGCTTGGTATTGGTGTTCGGTTCGGTTTGTGTAGGATAGGTGGGAGACTGTGATGCCTCAACGCCAGTTGGGGTGGAGTCGTTGTTGAAATACCACTCTGATCGTATTGGACATCTCAACCTCGGCCCGTGATCCGGGTTAGGGACAGTGCCTGGTGGGTAGTTTAACTGGGGCGGTTGCCTCCCAAAGAGTAACGGAGGCGCCCAAAGGTTCCCTCAGCCTGGTTGGCAATCAGGTGTTGAGTGTAAGTGCACAAGGGAGCTTGACTGTGAGACTGACAGGTCGAGCAGGTAGGAAACTAGGGACTAGTGATCCGGCACCGGCTTGTGGAAGCGGTGTCGCTCAACGGATAAAAGGTACCCCGGGGATAACAGGCTGATCTTCCCCAAGAGTCCATATCGACGGGATGGTTTGGCACCTCGATGTCGGCTCGTCGCATCCTGGGGCTGGAGTAGGTCCCAAGGGTTGGGCTGTTCGCCCATTAAAGCGGCACGCGAGCTGGGTTTAGAACGTCGTGAGACAGTTCGGTCTCTATCCGCCGCGCGCGTAGAAACTTGAGGAAGGCTGTCCCTAGTACGAGAGGACCGGGATGGACGTACCTCTGGTGTGCCAGTTGTCCCGCCTGGGGCATGGCTGGTTGGCTACGTACGGAAGGGATAACCGCTGAAAGCATCTAAGCGGGAAGCCTGTTCCAAGATTAGGTTTCTTTTGAGGTCCCCTATAGATGATGGGGTTGATAGGCCGGATCTGGAAGCATCGTAAGGTGTGGAGGTGACCGGTACTAATAGACCAAACATTCAACACACAAAGTGTGAATTACAGGGTTTTTGCTCGCGTCCGTTATTCAGTGTCTGGCATGACACCACCCACCYAAAGTTGTGGTGGGGATGGGTTGTTGCCTGGTTTTTGTCGGTGGTGTTAGCGGTGGGGTCACGCCCGGTCCCATTCCGAACCCGGAAGCTAAGTCCACCAGCGCCGATGGTACTGCACTCGGGAGGGTGTGGGAGAGTAGGTCGCCGCCGGCATAA
>NZ_JVPT01000067.1:0-3422 GCF_001055915.1 Corynebacterium sp. 212_CJEI
GTTGACGGCGCTTTGGTCATCGGCACAGATCACGCCGCGGAGGCGGTCACCGGCTTCTACACCAAGCACGGCGACGGCGCCTGCGACCTCGTCCCGCTGCAGGGGCTGAGCAAGCGCCAGGGCGCGGCCTTACTCCGCCACCTCGGCGCACCAGCCAGTACGTGGGAGAAGGTGCCGACGGCCGACCTGGAAGAAGATCGACCTGCGCTTCCCGACGAAGTTGCGCTCGGGGTGACCTATACCGCCATCGACGACTACCTCGAAGGCAAGTCTGTCTCAGATGAGGATGCCGCGCGAATCGAGCACCTCTACTCCATTTCCCGGCACAAGCGAGCCGTCCCGCCCGGACCGGCCGATTCCTGGTGGCGCTAGGCTGCTGCCCCGGGCCACCGATTCAGCGTCCCGGACAGAGCAGCAAACCCCTTAAGAGAAGGCCTCCGCGCCAGCGTCCCAAATAGCCCCAACTGCGGCCAAGCTGTCTGCCGCACCGGCTTCAGCGCTGGGTTCCAGCGCAGGTGAACCATCCTGGACGAGCTCGGCGGTTACCAAACCGTGGGCGAACGCCCACATGGCCAGCCCCTTAGGCTCATCGCCGGCAACCTTAATGAATGCATCACGAATCCAGGCATCCAACGACGAAGGCGAGGCAACATTCACGAAATTAGTGCGACTCATCAAACGGTAGCCATGCGGGTCATCGAGAACTGCCTGACGGTACGCCTGGAGCAGGGATGCCGAAGTGCAGTCCTCATCAATGGCAGCATGAATGCGCTTACCCAGATTCTCAAGACTTTCGTTCAGCAGTAGCTGCAGGAGCTCTTCCTTGCCGCTGATGTGCTTGTACAGCGATGGCGCCTTCACATCGAGCCGCGCCGCTAGGCGGCGCATACTAATAGCACTCCAGCCCGATTCGCGCAGCATCGCGCGCGCTTCATCTACGATCTTCTGCATACGTGGAGACTGCCTGCGCACATCGGGCTGCACTGGCACCCCATCGGTCGATTCTATGGTGCACGTCACATTTGCGACTGTAACGGGTTGAATCTCACTTAGGGCGCTTTTGGGTAATTTAACCCAACAATTTTTTAAAAAAACAGCTAACGGCGGTGCTCAGTCACTAAAAGCTGCCTTTGCACGCTACAAGCTTTGCTTCACGACGGAGCCCCCACCGTCGTAAAGCAAAAGCGCCATATGCCGCCGCTACACTTCGTAGCGATTCGGCTCCTCCCCGAGGTGGAAATGGCGACCCGAAACATCGTTCGGGGTAATGCGCACGTAGTTGTACTTCAACGTCGGCAGCCAGGGCTTCAGCGGCAGCTCATCTGCAGCGTTAATATCAGCGCGGGAGGTGAGAACCTCTGCGTCCCCCTTAACGATGACCGACCAGGCCTTCTGAGCATCCTTGTCAACAAAGTCGGCCTCAAAAAGAACATCGTGGTTCAGAGAAACAGTAAAGAGCTTCGACCCCTCGGCAGTGCGGAAGTAAATGTTCCCCTCATGAACGACGTAGTTCAGCGGGAAAAGATCCATATCGTCTTTACGACGAACAACCAGTCGCCCAAAAGTCTGCGTAGCCAGCAGCTCAAGGGATTCTTCGGTGGACAGTTTCTGAATAACGGAGTCGTTGTTTGCCATACCCCCAGTATTCCACCGTTCAGACAAAGTTGCTACAGCCATACGGATTACCAATCACTGAGGTAAATCGCAGACGCATGGCACGAGAACAACTCACGGCCAGGGTTTCCCCATTCATCGACTTCTACCGCGCCCCATCCCGGCAGGCAGCCCCCCGGCACACTTTTGTCGTTTACCTTCCCCTAATTTTCCCTTTCCCCCTCCCTCCCCGTTACCTTGTGAGTGTCCCCGATAATGGGGATAGTCGCTGGTCCCGGTATGGCTTACCTGCCCTGTAGTTTCCATAATCCGGGGGGGTGTTGCCGCCGGGTGCCAGGACTTTCGATGACAGCTGATAAGGACACGGCCAGTTTTAAACTAGGTCTCTTTGTAACGTGGGTGCTTGCAACGAAGGTCATGACACCAGCGACTGGAACAACGCCATACCCATCTCGTTTTCTAGGAGCTCATCATGTCTCCGGAGCATTCCATCGACATATTCCTTGGGTTAGACGTCGGCAAATCTGAACACCACGCCTGCGCCTTAGACCGTGATGGCAACAAGGTCTTCGACAAACCGTTGCCTCAACTCGAATCCGAACTAGCAGGCGTTTTTCACCAGCTTCAGAAGCTTGGCACCGTGCTCGTGATCGTCGACCAACCCAACACCATCGGCGCACTACCGATTGCTGTAGCCCGGGACTGCGGTTGCGAAGTCGGATACCTGCCAGGTCTTGCGATGCGCAAAGCTGCAGATCTCTATCCGGGACGTGCAAAAACAGACAAACGCGACGCATTCATCATCGCCGACACCGCCCGCACAATGCCCCACACGCTACGTGCCGTCGACCGCAATGATGAGGTACTCTCCGCCCTAAAGATGCTGTCCGGCTTCGATGATGACATCGCCCGCGATTGCACTCGCACTGTCAATCGGCTTCGCAGTGTCCTCACCCAGATCTACCCCAGCCTGGAACGAGTTTTTGCTGGTAGCACCCTGACTCGCACGCCGATCCTGGAATTATTGATCCATTACAAGGGACCGCAGGGGCTAAAAAGAGCCGGATACCAACGAGTGTTGAACTGGATGATCAAGCGCACACGTAAAGACCCCACCCCGCTGGTAGACGACATTTTTACAGCGCTGAAAGCTCAAACAGTCACCGTGCCTGGAAGCGATGCCGCCGAGTTAGTAATTCCTCAACTGGCTGCAAACATCCAGGCCCTCAAAGAGCAACGAAACACCATTGCTGAGCAGGTTGAAGAGATGCTCGCTGATTTCCCTCTTTGTGAGGTCTTGATGAGTATGCCCGGAGTCGGCATCAAGACCGCAGCGCAGATCCTTCTTGCGATCGGTGATGGCTCCGACTTCGCTAGTGCTGGCCACTTAGCTGCTTATGCTGGAATAGCACCCGTGACTAGACGATCCGGTTCGTCGATCAGAGGTGAATTCCCGGCACGGTCAGGCAATAAACGACTGAAAAACGCCTTGTTCTACTCCGCATTCGCAGTTATCCGCAGCCACGAACCGTCACGGCGGTATTACGAACGCAAACGCGCTGAAGGAAAACGCCACAACGCAGCAGTCATCTGCCTGGCACGACGCCGATGCAATGTCATCTACGCGATGCTGAAAAACAAGGAGTTCTTCCGCGAAATCCCGCCACGCCCCGTCGCCGCATAAAGCCCCAAAGACGAAGCCGACCAGCACACGCTGGCCGGCTCCTAGGCACGCCTAAGAAACTACTCCCAAGACTGTGCTCGTCAACATCGGTCTGGCACTTGACAAAAACATAGGGACACCCCCC
>NZ_JVPT01000068.1:0-1843 GCF_001055915.1 Corynebacterium sp. 212_CJEI
CCGCCGTGACAGGGCGGCGCGCTAACCAACTGCGCCACAGGGCCTTAAATGCCGTGCTCAACTTTCTGGATTACCAGCGCTGTGCACGAGTTGTTACTCTACAGAACAGCGCTGAACATAAGCAAATCGCCAGTTCATGGCAGATATTTTAAGTTGAAAACTGACATCCAGCCCCGGGTCTCGGGGCATCCTAGACTGTGGCAAAAGCTCTCCCCACCAAACCCGGGTAAAGCCCCCCTCTCCCCCAGTGACACCGATGCGAGTTACTGACTACGTTTATGACTGGCGGCGTTGGGGCGATGCAAGTTACTGACTACGTTTATGACAAAAATAGCCCGAAAAATGGCCTGAAAGTGTCATAAACTCATACAGTTTCACATTTGCAGCCCGTAGTTTTTGGCTTCTCACCAGTCACCATCTTGAGAATCAGACACACTTTTTGTCCATTACCCACGCCGACGCCGGGTTAAGTAAAGAAAAGTGTGTCCGCATGCCACCATAACCCCAGACCACACACCACAAATCACCAAAGAATAGCTCCCCGAAAGCTATTACCCACACCATCCCGCACCTCCGGCCACATTTGTGCTAACCGCACACCGGTTGGATTAAAGGATGACCACCAACCGCCCCAGCTGCCCACTATGCGGCAACAACACAAAGAAAAACGGCACCACCAGCAAATCAACCACCCGTTGGCGCTGCACCCACTGCGGACACTCCTTTACCCGCAACACCCAAACCCACAACAAAAACACCGCCACCATGGCTTTGTTCATCCAATGGGCCACCGGCACCCAATCTCTAACCACCTTCGCCGCACACCATGGCGTAACCAGGCAAACCATGCACCACCGATTCCGATGGTGCTGGTGGATCATCCCCACACCCACCATCGACTCATTCCGCATCCATGACCAAATCTTCCTCGACGCGACCTATCTAAAGTCCGGATGCCTCCTGATCGCAGCCAGTAAAACCCACGTCATCAACTGGACCTGGGCCAGACACGAAACCACCGCCGCCTACACCGAACTCCTACGCCCCATTGCCGCACCACTAATCGCAGTCACAGACGGCGGACAAGGTGCCCAATCAGCCATCCACCACTGCTGGCCAACAACACGCATCCAACGCTGCCTCGTCCACGCCCAACGAACAGTCCGCCGCCACACCACCAGCAACCCCCGCACCGATGCCGGCAAAACCCTCTACCGCCTAGCCCTGAAACTCACTCGCATCACCGACCTTGACCAAGCATCCACATGGGTCGCCCACCTGCACGAATTCGACCACACCTACCGGGAATGGATGAACGAGAAAACCACCATCAAAGACCCTGCTACCGGCGCCTACACCAAGGTCTACACCCACCAACGCGTCCGAGCGGCCTATCAATCATTGCTATCTCTGCACCGCAGAGACCTGCTGTTTACCTACCTGCAACCCCCACCAACAACCATCGACCCCGACAACCTTGCAGCAACAACAAACAGCCTCGAAGGTGGCATCAACGCCCCCATAAAAGAACTAGCCCGCAGACACCGCGGACTATCACTACCGCATCAACGCACAGTGATGGATTGGTGGCTGTATCTACATACAGAAGTCCCTGACGATCCGGTCAAGATCGCCAGGGACCAACGATGGGGTCAAGACGCACTTTCCACAGCAACAGACCTGATCACCCACAACACCACAGCCACTACCAATGACATCGGTGCACCAGCAGAATACGACACCGCCATCGACACCAGCTACCAACACAACCTCGGCATCCAAAAAGGCTGGATCAAATAACCGCAACACGCCCGGAAAAGACACACTTTTCTTTACTTAACCC
>NZ_JVPT01000069.1:0-20173 GCF_001055915.1 Corynebacterium sp. 212_CJEI
GGGTTAAGTAAAGAAAAGTGTGTCCGCATGCCACCATAACCCCAGACCACACACCACAAATCACCAAAGAATAGCTCCCCGAAAGCTATTACCCACACCATCCCGCACCTCCGGCCACATTTGTGCTAACCGCACACCGGTTGGATTAAAGGATGACCACCAACCGCCCCAGCTGCCCACTATGCGGCAACAACACAAAGAAAAACGGCACCACCAGCAAATCAACCACCCGTTGGCGCTGCACCCACTGCGGACACTCCTTTACCCGCAACACCCAAACCCACAACAAAAACACCGCCACCATGGCTTTGTTCATCCAATGGGCCACCGGCACCCAATCTCTAACCACCTTCGCCGCACACCATGGCGTAACCAGGCAAACCATGCACCACCGATTCCGATGGTGCTGGTGGATCATCCCCACACCCACCATCGACTCATTCCGCATCCATGACCAAATCTTCCTCGACGCGACCTATCTAAAGTCCGGATGCCTCCTGATCGCAGCCAGTAAAACCCACGTCATCAACTGGACCTGGGCCAGACACGAAACCACCGCCGCCTACACCGAACTCCTACGCCCCATTGCCGCACCACTAATCGCAGTCACAGACGGCGGACAAGGTGCCCAATCAGCCATCCACCACTGCTGGCCAACAACACGCATCCAACGCTGCCTCGTCCACGCCCAACGAACAGTCCGCCGCCACACCACCAGCAACCCCCGCACCGATGCCGGCAAAACCCTCTACCGCCTAGCCCTGAAACTCACTCGCATCACCGACCTTGACCAAGCATCCACATGGGTCGCCCACCTGCACGAATTCGACCACACCTACCGGGAATGGATGAACGAGAAAACCACCATCAAAGACCCTGCTACCGGCGCCTACACCAAGGTCTACACCCACCAACGCGTCCGAGCGGCCTATCAATCATTGCTATCTCTGCACCGCAGAGACCTGCTGTTTACCTACCTGCAACCCCCACCAACAACCATCGACCCCGACAACCTTGCAGCAACAACAAACAGCCTCGAAGGTGGCATCAACGCCCCCATAAAAGAACTAGCCCGCAGACACCGCGGACTATCACTACCGCATCAACGCACAGTGATGGATTGGTGGCTGTATCTACATACAGAAGTCCCTGACGATCCGGTCAAGATCGCCAGGGACCAACGATGGGGTCAAGACGCACTTTCCACAGCAACAGACCTGATCACCCACAACACCACAGCCACTACCAATGACATCGGTGCACCAGCAGAATACGACACCGCCATCGACACCAGCTACCAACACAACCTCGGCATCCAAAAAGGCTGGATCAAATAACCGCAACACGCCCGGAAAAGACACACTTTTCTTTACTTAACCCCCGACTAGCGCCTAATCGCAGCAATAAAAAAAATGACGCGACCTGCTCGCTGTCCATTCCACAGGGACGGCGCACGGGTCGCGTCATTTTTTCGAGTGCAATTGGAGGTTGCTATGACTGCAGTGGAAGAAGCTCGGATAATCAAGGGAACCGGTCTCCACCTGATGCTCATACTAACGACCACCAGCACTAATGGAAATAAGAAAACGAGAATGTTTCGTTAATCACCCCCATGACGGCCATCTCAAACGCTTACACTCTCCACCCAAAGTCCCAGCGGCCCGACTGGCAGACATGACAAAAATAGCCATCCACCTGGCTTTGTAGGTTAGCATTACCTAATATTGCCGACCGTCGGCGATAGTCCGAATTCAATAGCAACCCCCAACCGCAACGGGGGTAGTTTTCCGGGAAGGCTGGGCGCAATATCCGTCGTCAAGCGATTCCACATCACCAATCGGGAAAAAACTTTTAAAAAAACAAGTGTCTCTCATCACACTCATGCATAATGGGGTACAACAGTCATAGTCACTATGACGATGAACCGAGGCCATCGCGTTTATCTGCAGCGTTTATCTGCGACGTACGAAAAGGCCTTAAGACAAAAATTCCACGACAATATTTCTAGGAGCATGTCATGAAGGACTTTCTGCCCCGTACTCACTTCGAAGAAGAGCACAACATGTTCCGCGACATGGTTCGCGGCTTCGTCGAGAAGGAAATCACCCCGAACGTAGAGCGCTGGCACAAGGAAGGCCAGCCGGATCGCGAGGTCTTCAAGAAGGCCGGCGAGCTCGGTCTGATTGGTATGTCCACTCCGGAGGCATACGGCGGCGGCGGAGAGATGGACTTCCGCTACAACCAGGTCCTGAACGAGGAGCTCTCCAACGCTGACTGTGGCTCCATCGTCGTTTCCTTCGGCGTTCTCAACGACCTGGTCGCTCCGTACCTGGCCAAGTTCGGTAACGAAGAGCAGAAGCAGAAGTACCTGGCTTCCATGAACGCCGGCGACACCATCGGCTGCCTCGCTATGACCGAGCCGGGCGCCGGTTCTGACCTGGCAGGTATGCGCACCTTCGCCAAGAAGGACGGCGACCACTACGTCCTCAACGGCACCAAGATCTTCATCTCCAACGGCATGATGGCCGACTTCGCTCTCGTCGCAGCTATCACCGACCCATCCAAGGGCCGCGCTGGCGTCTCCATGTTCATCGTCGACGCTGATCTCGAGGGCTTCACCAAGGCCGGCCCGCTGCAGAAGGTCGGCCTGAAGGCTCAGGACACCGCTGAGCTCAACTTCGACAACGTCCGCGTTCCGGCCGAGAACCTGCTCGGCGAAGAGGGCGCTGCCTTCGGCTACCTGCGCACCAACCTCGCTCACGAGCGCCTGACCCTGGCTTGCGGCTCTGTCGCAACTTCCCGCCGCGCCTGGACCCTGGCTTACAAGTACGCTCAGGAGCGCGAGGCATTCGGTCGCCCGATTATCCAGCACCAGGTCCACGGCCACTACCTGGCTGACATCGCCACCCGCGTCACCGCCCTGCAGGCTTTCGTTGACCAGGCCGTTATGGCCCACAACGCTGGCCAGCTGGACGAGACCGGTGCTTCCATGGCCAAGTACTGGACCACCGAGGAGCAGCAGGACATCGTTACCCGCTGCCTGCAGATGTTCGGCGGCTACGGCTTCATGCTCGAGTACCCAATCTCCACTCACTACCTCGACTCCAAGGTCCAGACCATTTACGGTGGCACCAACGAGATCATGAAGGAGATCATCTTCCGTCGTATCGCCAAGGGCGGCGCAGAGTAAACAGCGCACGTCGGCCTAGCCGATTCGCCCCCACACCCCGTCAGGTCTTCCTGGCGGGGTTTTTGCATACCTCAAAGTAGGTGGCTGGCGATTATTTACGAGGCTTGATTAGAGCTCCCTTCCCCCCGTGCCACACCCCCACTAAAAACATTACCCCCTACAAAACCGAAACTATACAATGAGATACCCATCTCATATACTAAGATTCTGTTAGGTAATGGTGATGCACTTCACCAAATTCCCTCCTAGGCCGCGCGAGCGCGTGACCGGAGATGAAGGATTGGAGTTCCAGAGGTATGAGCACAACCAACTCGACCGCTACCCCTCAGCGAAGGGAGGTGTTTTCCACCCGAGCAGCCTTCATTTTCGCCGCTATCGGCTCGGCAGTCGGGCTTGGAAACATCTGGCGTTTCCCCTATGTCGCGTATGACTCCGGCGGTGGCGCTTTCCTTATCCCCTACCTGGTCGCACTTCTGACCGCAGGTATCCCACTGCTCTTCCTCGACTTCGCCATCGGACACCGCTTCCGCGGGTCCGCACCGAAGTCGATGCGTCGCATCAAGCCCTGGGCTGAGCCAATTGGCTGGATTCAGGTCGGTATCGCCTTCTTCATTACCGTCTACTACGCCGTTATTATCGCGTGGTCCTTCATCTACGCCTGGAAGTCCATCCGCAAGAGCTGGGGCCCAGATGCCGAGACCCACTTCATGAAGGACTTCCTCCAAGTAGACACCGAGAGCGTCTTCTCTCTGGACTTCGTCCCCTCGATTTCCATCGTCCTGCTCATTGTCTGGGTACTCGTCATCGGCATTCTGGCCGCTGGTGTGGACAAGGGCATCGGCAAGGTCTCGATTATCTTCATCCCGCTGTTGACCATCCTCTTCGTCGCAGTGGTCATCTACTCCCTGACGCTCGACGGCGCTGCAAAGGGCCTGGATGCATTCTTCACCCCAGACTGGTCCGCACTGACTGACTCCAGCGTATGGATTGCCGCCTACGGCCAGATCTTCTTCTCCCTGTCCGTGGCCTTCGGCATTATGCTGACCTACGCCTCCTACCTGAAGCCACGCACGAACCTCACCGGTTCCGGCCTGGTCACCGCGTTCGCAAACTCCTCCTTCGAGGTTCTCGCCGGTATCGGCGTCTTCGCCACCCTGGGCTTCATGGCAGCGCAGTCGGGTCAGGCCGTTGACGAGGTCGCAACCTCCGGTATTGGTCTTGCCTTCATCGCATTCCCGACGGTCATCTCTGAGATGCCAAAGGTCATCGGTTCGGTCTTCGGGCTACTGTTCTTCCTCTCCCTGGCAATCGCCGGTGTGACCTCCCTGATGTCGCTGCTCGAGGTCGTCGTCTCCGCAGTAAAGGACAAGCTGAACCTCGGCCGCGTCCAGGCCACCCTCACCGTCGGTGGCGCCATGGCCGTCATCTCGCTGCTGGCCTTCCCGACCACCTCAGGTCTGGTAACCCTCGACATCGTAGATAAGTTCACCAACAACGTCGGTATCGTCCTGGTTGCACTGCTGACCATCATCGCAATCGACTGGATCCTGCGCCGCACCAACGAGTTCGCCATGCACCTCAACGCCGTGTCCTCGTTCAAGGTCGGCACCATGTGGCAGATCTTCGTCGGAAACATCACGCCGGTCATTCTCGCCGTCATCCTGTTCCAGGAGCTCATTGGACTTTTCCAGGAAAACTACGAAGGCTACTCCGACACCCAAATCGACATCTTTGGCTGGGGTGTCATCGGCGTGATTCTCATCGGCGCTCTGATTATGGCCATCCTGCCTTGGCGCGGCCAACACCGTCTCGATGGCCCTCCGGGCTCGGACTTCGGTGTGACGCCAGATTTCAAGCGGTCCTCACACCTGCCACGCAAGCACACTCCGGAAACCGAGGAGGTTTAAGCCAAATGTCCGGTATCGCAATTGTCATGATGGCACTGTTCATCATCGTCATCTGGGGCGGTCTGGCGGTCTCGCTGGTCAGCCTATCCAAGCACCCTGACGAGGTTTCCGGTGAGCTGGGAGATCACCCAGAACTCACCAGTGAAGTACTAGGAGCACAGGAAGAGCAGTAGTTCTTCACTACTACCTCTCCCCTGCCACTCCAGGTATCTGCCTTACTCACCTACGAAATGCGGTGGTCGCTTCTCCAAGAACGCGGCCACCGCTTCCTTATGGTCGGCCGAGACCGCCAAACGAGCCTGCGCGTCCGCCTCCGCCGCAGCGGCAGACAAGGTATCCCGGCGCAGCAGAGCCTTAATCTCCTTCAGCGCGGCCGTCGGCCCCGCCGCAAACTGGGCAGCCAACTCACGTGCCCGAGTCGCTGGATTATCCACCACTTCAGTGACCAGGCCGAGGCTCAGGGCTTCGTCGGCAAGCACCTTCTTATCGAAGAACAACAGCTCACGCGCCTTCGCGTCACTGACCATGCGCGGCAGCAGCGCCGACATGCCACAGTCCGTGGCCAGGCCAATCGACGGGAACGCCGCCTTGAACGACGCCTTCGGGCCCGCGATACGGAAATCACAGTGCAGCGCCAACGACCAGCCGGCACCCGCCGCAGCACCTTCGATAGCTGCAATAACCGGAACGTTAATCGCGGTCAGCTCCGCGACCATCGGGTTGTACTCCTCGACAACCTTGCCCATGCCGGCGCCGGACTGCAGGTCAGAAATGTGCTCCTTCAAATCCTGGCCCGTACAAAACGCCTTCGGCCCGCCGAGCAGGATAACAGCGCGCACATCCGGCTCCTGCGCACGCTCAAAAGCGGCTTTCAGCTCCAAGCGGAGATTCTTATCCAGGGAGTTATAGGCATCCGGGCGGTCGATGGTGATGGCTAGAATGCCGTCGGAAAAGTCTTGAGTAACGTTGCTCATAACCTCGCAGGTTATCGCAATCTCCCCCGCCTCGGACGCACTTTTGCACCAAATCACTCGCCGCGAGTAACAAGGGACACATGACACTTCCACGCCCCGCCACGCCTGACGACGTCCACGAGATCGTCGACCTCATCAAAGACCTGGCGGCCTACGAAAAAGAACCCGATGCCGTCCGACTGACCCCCGAGCGCCTGCGCGAACAGCTCTTCGGGGACAACCCTGCGATTTTCTGCCACGTCGTCGACTCCACATCCGGAAATTTGGACGACGGCGCCGGTGGCGGTGATGGCGGTGTTGGTGGCGGTGATGGCGGTGTTGGAGGCAGCCCGCGCCTCGACGGCATTGCACTGTGGTTCCTCAACTACTCCACCTGGGAAGGCACCCACGGCATCTACCTCGAAGACCTCTACGTCCGCCCCGAGGCACGCGGCACCGGCAAGGGCAAAGCACTGCTGCAGAACCTCGCGCGAATTGCCGTGGAGCGAGGCTACTCACGTGTCGAGTGGTGCGTCCTGAAGTGGAATCAACCCTCCATCGATTTCTACCGCTCCCTCGGCGCCTTCCCCATGGACGAATGGGACACCTTCCGCCTCACCGGCAGCGCCCTGCGTGACTTCGGGGCGTAACAGACGGCAGCGCGTGGTGCGGCGGTACGGCGGTGCAGCTGCGCTGCGTTTTGCGCGGTGAAAAGTCCGGATGTGGATAACTGCTAAACCAGCTGACTTATCCACAGCCTGCCCCCATAGGCGTTGTCCCCCCTACATCCGGACTTTTACCTTCAAAGGCATGACAGTTCTTGGGACGCTCGCCGCACTGGCCTCGCGCGGAATGGACACGCTGGCGGAACTCCACGCCGCGCGTCCCGACGGCCACGACGCCACCTCCCACTTGGCGGCAACCCTCGGCCTTGACCCGGCGCGCCTCCGGCTTTTGCTACGCGTCGCCGCCCACTATCTCCAACCCGCTGACACCGAGGAAAACACCAAAGCCCGCGAAGATGCCACCGCTCTGGCCCGCCGACTCGGGCTCAGCCTAGACACCTGCGTGCTTATCGACAAGCGCAGCCGCCAAGCCAACAACGCCGAACTCCACGACAACCTCCGCCTCACATTCGTCGCTGCCGCCGAACGCCTCGGCTTCGAAGAACTCGATCTCTACATGCGGGAAACTCTCACCGAGCTCAACACCGAAGACGAGCCACCCCAGCACCTACGCGCCCGATTTTCCCGGAAGGTAGACATCCGGGGAATGAAGCACTTCCACATCTCCGGTCCCTCGGACATGCTCGACAATCTCCTGTCGCCGCTTACCATCCGTGCCGCAGAAATCCGGAAGTCCCATCCGGAGTTTTCCCACGACCGCTGCGTCGGCCAAGCGCTTGCCGAGCGCCTCGAGCATGCCGATGCCGCAATGCCCGTCGATAAGCTCGATGAAATGCGCTACCAACCCGCCATCATCATCACCGCACAAGACCTCATCGACTACAGCCCGCGCTTCGCCGCCACCACCAACGGCTCCGCGCTCGCCCCCGACGTCTTCCTCAACGCCCTACTCGCCGACACCGGGTGGGCCGTGCTTTACGACGAACACAGCGCCATTACGGACTTATTTCCCATCGGCAACCCCCGCCTGGCGACTGAAGAGCAGCGCATCGCGATGCTCATCGACAACCCCATCTGCGCCTGGCCCGGCTGTGAACGCCCCGCCTATAGCGGACAAGCGCACCACCTAGTCGCCCACAAACACGGCGGCACAACCACGCTGGACAACCTCACCATGGTCTGCCGCGAACACAACGGGCTTAACGACGACGACCGGGAAGGACGCAACGGCCACCTCGAACGCATCCCCACATCCGGACATATTCGATGGCGCCCACCTGACAAGACTCGGCCGCCGCTGTTTAGCAACTCATTCGTGACATCAATGTCCGGGAGGTCCTACGCCGGATACCGGGCAGGCACGACGAAACAGCTCGGGCCGGAGCCACCACCTCCGGACCAAAACCCGGATGTACGGGAAAACCCGTCCTAGCGCACTGCTAGAACGGGTACTTGCGCTGCAAAAACGCAGAATTAGATGAGGTTCCAGTCCTCGATGCCGTCGTAAAGCGGGAATTCCTGAGCAATCTTCGAAACACGAGCACGCAGGGAGTCAACATCCGCATTCTTGCCGGCGGCGAGAGCAGTACCGATGACATCGGCGACCTCGGTGAAGGCCTTCTCGTCGAGACCACGGGTGGCCAGCGCCGGAGTACCGATACGAAGTCCGGATGTAACCATCGGAGGACGCGGGTCAAACGGAACAGCATTGCGGTTGACGGTAATGCCAACAGCGTGGAGCAGATCCTCGGCCTCCTGGCCGTTCATCTCAGAATTGCGCAGATCCGCCAGAACCAGGTGGACATCGGTGCCGCCAGTGAGAACATCGACGCCAGCCTCGGCGCAGTCGGAAGCGGTGAGACGCTCAGCCAGAATGCGGGCACCAGCGAGAGTGCGCTCCTGGCGCTCCTTGAACTCCTCGGTACCAGCAATCTTCAGCGCCACGGCCTTGCCGGCGATGGCGTGCATCAGCGGGCCACCCTGCTGCCCCGGGAAAACAGCGGAGTTCAGCTTCTTGGCGTACTCCTGCTTGGCCAAAATCATGCCCGAACGTGGACCACCGAGGGTTTTGTGAACGGTGGTCGACACAACGTCAGAATGCGGAACCGGCGACGGGTGCAGACCGGCGGCAACCAGGCCTGCGAAGTGCGCCATGTCCGTCCACAGCTTCGCACCGACCTCATCGGCGATGGAACGGAAAGCTTCGAAGTCGAGGTGGCGCGGGTACGCCGACCAACCTGCGATGAGAACATCCGGCTTTTCTGCGAGCGCCTGCTCACGCACCTTGTCCATATCGATCCGCATAGTGTCCTTGTCCACACCGTATGCGGCGACGTGGTAGAGCTTGCCGGAGAAGTTCAGCTTCATGCCGTGGGTCAGGTGACCGCCGTGTGCCAGGTCGAGGCCCATAATCTTGTCACCGGCGTTGATTAGCGCATGCAGAACGGCAGCGTTGGCCTGCGCACCTGCGTGTGGCTGAACGTTGGCGAACTCAGCGCCGAAGAGCTCCTTGGCGCGGTTGCGTGCCATGTCCTCGACGACGTCGACGTATTCGCAGCCACCGTAGTAACGACGGCCCGGGTAGCCTTCGGCGTACTTGTTGGTCAGAACCGAGCCCTGAGCTTGCAGCACTGCACGTGGAACAAAGTTCTCACTGGCAATCATTTCGAGCATGTCACGCTGACGAGAGAGCTCCCCTGCCATTGCCTCTGCGAGGTCGGGATCGAGTTCACGCAGCGATTGGTAGCGGACATCGTTATTGTTAGACCCGGTCATGAGTAGGTTTTCGACCTTTCAATGAAACTTCAATGCCACAGGCCATGCTAGCCCTTTATGGGGCAAACCACGAAAGCAGCACCATTCAGGTATGCCCCCTTTATTGACTCGTTTTCCGGTTTTCGGCACCCCCTTGGCACAATTGGAAGTATGACGCGCGCAACATCCCCCAGCCCGTACGTCGAGTTCAAACGCGAGCAGTGGCGCGAAATGCGCAAGAATATGCCTCTGGTGCTGACGGAAGAGGAAGCTGAACGACTTTCCGGTATCGGTGAAAACATCGACCTGGACGAAGTCGCCGAGGTCTATCTTCCGCTTTCTCGTCTGATTCACATGCGTGTGGCGGCGCATCGGGAGCTGAACGCCGTAACGTCGAACTTTCTTGGGGAAAATCCTTCGAAGGGGGCGTCGGTGCCGTTTATTATCGGCGTCGCGGGTTCGGTGGCGGTCGGCAAGTCAACGACGGCGCGTTTGCTGCAGGTCCTGCTCGAGCGCTGGGAGACTAATCCGCGGGTGGACTTGGTTACTACTGATGGCTTCCTCTATCCTTCTGAGGAATTGAATCGCCGTGGGATTATGCAGCGCAAGGGGTATCCGGAGTCGTATGATCAGCGTGCGTTGATGCGGTTTGTCACGGCGGTGAAGTCGGGGGCGCGGCATGTGAAGGCGCCGGTGTATTCGCACACGCTCTATGACCGGGTGCCGGATGAGTTCGTCGATGTCGATCGTCCGGACATTCTCATTCTCGAGGGGCTCAACGTTTTGCAGACGGGCCCGACGCTGATGATTTCCGATCTTTTCGATTTCAGTGTCTACGTCGATGCCCCGCGCGCGGACATCGAACGCTGGTACATTAATCGTTTCCTCAGTCTCCGCCAGACGGCGTTTCGCGCTCCGGGCGCGCACTTCGCGGATTACGCCACGCTTGACGACGAAGCTGCGGCCGAGGTGGCCCGACGCATTTGGCAGCAGGTGAACTTGCCGAACCTGACGGAAAATATTTTGCCCACTCGAGTGCGGGCGTCATTAGTTCTTACGAAGTCTCGGGACCACAAGGTTTCGAGGGTCCGGATGCGCAAACTCTAACATCCGGAAATTTTTCCGGATGTAGGGAGGTTATTTGCCGAAGCGGCGTGAGCGCTGCGAAAAGTCTCGAAGTGCGCGGAGGAAGTCGATGCGGCGGAATTCGGGCCAGTAGGTATCGGTGAACCAAATCTCGGAGTAGGCGGTTTGCCAGAGAAGGAAGCCGCTGAGCCGCTGTTCTCCGGAAGTGCGGATGACTAGATCGGGGTCCGGTTGTCCGGATGTGTAGAGGCGGCGAGAAATGGCATCGGTGGTGATGCGCTCCTCAAGCTCGGAAGCATCGATTCCCTCGGCGACTGATTCCCGGATGATTCTGCGTACTGCGTCGACGATTTCCTGCCGACCACCGTAGCCAACGGCGATGTTGACCTGGATGCCGGTGTTGTTCGCAGTGACTTCTTCGTCGTGGCGTAGCCGGGCGGTCATTCTTTCCGGAAGGAGCTCGAGGTGGCCGACCATGCGCAGGCGCACGTCGTTAGGCGATTGCGCCAATTCGTCGACGACGTCGGCGATGATGTCGAACAGTAACTCCAGCTCTTCGGGGTCGCGCCCGAGGTTTTCGGTGGAGAGCAGGTAGATGGTGACCAGCTCGATTTCCTGCTCGGCGCACCAGCCGACGAATTCTGCGATTTTGCGGGAGCCGACGCGGTGGCCGTGGCTTACGTCGGTGAAGCCAGCCTCCCTCGCCCAGCGGCGGTTGCCATCGGCCATGATGGCAACGTGCTTGGGGCGAGGTTTTCCTTCTAGCTCTTGGGCTAGTTTGCGCTCGTAGAGCGGATAGGCGATCCGCCGGAGTGAGGACGGCTGGTTTTCTTTCACATATGTAACCCTACCCAATGGGCACGGCCACTTTGTGCTTAGTCGCGTGCCTGCCGACGCTTCCGGACTTCTGTCGCAAGCGTACGCAGCAACCGGTCGGTGGTTTCCCAATCCATGCACGCATCGGTGACGGACTTGCCGTATACGAGGCCCTTACGACCATCGGTAATTTTTTGCGCGCCGGCTTCGAGGAAGGACTCCATCATGATGCCGGTGATGCGCTCGTCGCCGCCCCCGATGAGCTTGCCGAGCTCCTCAACGACCTCGGCCTGGCGCACCTCGGATTTTCCGGAATTGGCGTGGGAGGCGTCCACCATAATGCTGACGGTTTGCTCGGCCTTGTTCAGGCGCGCTTCGGCGTCGTTAAGCGATTCTTCGTCCCAGTTCGGGCCGGAGGTGCCACCGCGGAGGATGATGTGGCAGTTGTGGTTGCCGGCGGTTTCGACGACGGCGGCGCGGCCTTGGTCGTTCATGCCGAAGAAGAAGTGCGGGTTTGCTGCGGAGACCAGCGAGTCCACGGCGACCTGGACGTTGCCGTCGGTGCCGTTCTTGAAGCCGATGGGCACGGAAAGTCCGGAAGCGAGCTGACGGTGGACCTGCGACTCCGTGGTACGCGCACCGATCGCGCCCCAGGAGACGGCGTCGGAAATGTACTGCGGGCTGTTGGGTTCGAGGAATTCGGCGCCGGCGGGCAGGCCGGTGCGCAGGACCTCGATGAGTACCTCGCGGGCCATGTGCAAGCCCTTGTTGATCTTGAAGGAGCTATCCAGGTCGGGGTCGTTGATGAGTCCCTTCCAGCCGACGGTGGTGCGTGGCTTTTCGAAGTAGACGCGCATGACGACCAGTAGGTCCTCGTCGAGCTCATCGGCGGTGGCCTTCAGGCGGCGGGCGTAGTCGATGGCGGCCTCGGGGTCGTGGATGGAGCACGGGCCGACAACGACCAGCAGACGATCGTCTTCACGGGCGATGATGCGAGCGATGTCGAGTCGCGACTGCTCTACCTCGTTAACCAGGTTTGGGGTCAGTGGCTGTTTGGCCATGACCTCTTCTGGGGAGGGCAGGTCGTGGAAGGCTACGACGCGGCGGTTCGCGGTCGAGGCGGGGGCTTCGAGGGAAGTTGGAGGGGTCATCTGAGGTCTCTTTTCTCTGGGTGATTAGTTGCGCATTTTGGCTGTAGATACGACAAAAGGCAGCGCCCCGATTGGTTGGGGCTGCTGCCTTTGGCTCCGGTTGGTGGCGACGTGACGATTAGCCGCCGGCTGTGACTAGGTCGTCACTGCCTCCGGAGCCTTCGAAAAATAAAATCGCCACATACGCATGTGCTTGACTGTAGCGCACTGCCTAGAATCCCGCAATTCGAACTCCAAATCCCGCCACATGGGAAACAATCAGGGGTGCACACATTGCCCGTCGTCAAGCGGCGCGCACATGCCTTGACGCTAACTACTCCGCTTCACGACGCTGCTCTGCTGCAGCCATCGCTTTATCCACGGCCTCGGAATCAAAGGGATCCATACCGTGCGCCTCGGCAAACTTCCGGCGGGCGGCCATGCGCTTCGCGCGCCGCGAGAGATCCCAGCCGAGAGCCAGGATGACGATGAGCAAAACGACAATGATGAGCAGGCCAATAGGAGAGGCCTTACCGAAGTCAGCACCCCGCGGACCAGTGGGGTTCTGCGCCAGGAAAATTGTCGTGCGAGCCGCCAAGGCGTCGAAGCTTTCAATCATGAGTTCCAGCTTAGCGTTAATTCCGGACTATTCCGCGTCGGGGTCGATACCGGCGAAGAGATCGGTCTCTGGCAGCTCGGTCTGCACGCGAGTGCGGGCGAGCTCAAACTCTTCGGTCGGCCAAACGCGCTGCTGAATGTCTACTGGCACGGCGAAGAATGGCCCGTTCGGATCGATCTGCGTGGCGTGCGCCAGCAGCGCCTGATCCCGCTGCTGGAAGTAATCGCCGCACTCAACCTGCGTGGTCACGCGGGTCATGATGTCGCCAGGAGTCTTAGTCCAGCGGCGGAAGGACTCGGCCAGTGGACTTTCCAAGCCGTTGTCGCGGTAGTAGTTATCCAGCGCGATGAGGCGCGCCTTGATAAAACCGTGGGTGTAGTAGAGCTTGGAAATCTCCCATGGTTCACCGAGCTCGGGGTACTTATCCGTTCCGGACTCCAGCCAAGCGCGCATGGACACGATATGGGTCATGATGTGGTCCGGGTGCGGGTAACCACCGTTTTCGTCGTAAGTAATAACGACGTGCGGACGGAACTCGCGGATTGCCCGAATGAGAGGCTTGGTCGCATCCTCGACCGATTGGCGCGCAAACACACCGTGCGACAGCACCGGCACCGGGTTCCCCGCAGGCAGACCGGAGTCGGTAAAGCCGAGCCACTCATGTTCAACGCCGAGGATCTCAGCGGCTGCAGCCATTTCGTGAACGCGCACCGCGGCGATATTCTCCCGCACCTCCGGCCGATCCATCGCCGGGTTGAGAATGCTACCAGCCTCACCGCCGGTGCAGGTCACCACTTTGACGCGATGCCCTTCCGCCGCATATCGGGCCATCGTTGCGGCGCCCTTGCTCGATTCGTCATCAGGATGAGCGTGAATTGCCATCAGACGAAGTGTCAATTGAAGTCACTCCCGCTACTATCTCAGTCCATGTTTTCTGGCCAAGGCCGGAGCCCTTCGACCGCAACGATGCTACTCCAGCACCGTTTCAATACCGCCCCACTATAGCGCTGCACCATCATATGACCACGCAGCATCGCTACTCGGCGGAACGACATAGCAGCAGGACACCGCGCCACACCAGAAAGATTGTTTAACTGTCAACATTTTACCACGTCGACTGAGAACTCCGATAGGCTAAAAAGCATGGCTGAAAGTTCGGAGCGAAACACCCGAAATACCGCAGCGCCTAACGAGCAGCGCGAGCGCTATGGGGACAACAGTCGCACTCTCCCCGCAAAATTGGTTGTCATCGCTATTGTTGGCATGCTCGTCATCGCCGGCGCATACATCTTCGTTCAGATGAACCGCGTCTCCGCCCCGGATGTCTCTGCAACGCAAGCGGGCTGGAGCCGCACTCCAGGTAAGGAAGATGAGCAGTTCATCTTCACCCTGGACGTCACCCGCGAAAAGCCGGAGCTGGATAGCTACTGCATTATCTATGCGCTGAACTATGACGTGGCAGAGGTCGGGCGTCGCGACGTATTCATTCCGGGCGGCGGCCCCGCTACGGTGCGTATGGACGTCCCCATTGCCACCCGCGAGCTGGCCGTCGCAGGCGATGTCTACGGCTGCTCCACCGACATTCCGGAGTTCCTCGCACCTGCGAAGTAACCTCCTTTCGCAACTGAGGATTATGCGCTTCCACGGCACATCGTAAAGCGTGCGCAACAACACTCCGATGCGCCTGTTATTGCCATGTGGCGTGACAGTGCTATCCTGTGACGCAGCCGACGGCCCCACGCGGGGCCGCTTTTGTATTAAATAGCCAAAAACACAGGAGGAACCATGACTGAGGCAAAGAACAATAGCCCATGGCTCACCCAGGAGTCCTACGACAAGCTCAAGGCCGAGCTTGAGGCGCTATATGAAAACCGCCCGGTCATCGCCGCCGAGATTAACGAGCGCCGCGAAGAGGGCGACTTGAAGGAAAACGCCGGCTACGATGCCGCTCGTGAGCAGCAGGGACAGGAAGAGGCACGCATCCGCTACCTCGAAGACCTGCTCCAGCGCGCCACCGTCGGCGAGATTCCGCAGGAGTCCGGTGTGGCTCTGGTCGGCACCGTGGTCCACGTCTACTACGACGGCGACGAAGACGACACCGAGACCTTCCTCATCGGTACCCGTGGCGCTGACTCCTCCAACCCGAACCTGGAGACCTACTCCACCGATTCCCCGCTGGGCAAGGCTCTGGTCGGCGCTAAGGAGGGCGAGACCCGCACTTACGCTTCCCCGAGCGGCGACGAAGTGTCTGTCACTGTGGTCAAGGCTGAGCCGTACGACCCGGAGATGGACGCCTAAGCGCTCCCGGCGTTAGACCGCCTCAACCCAGGCGGCAACTTCGGGCCACAGTGCCCGATTCTTGGACCGATAGAAGCCCATATGGCCTATCGGTCCATTTTTTGTGCCCTCTCCCGCTTCAATAACGCGCTTTACGACGTCACACTGAACAGCCTGATCGGTCAATATGTCGACTGCCAACAACAAAGCGCCGGCCACCCGTAATAACGGGCTAACCGGCGCTTGTGCGTTAGTTAGTTTTCTAGCGTTTAGTCCCTGAAGTAGGACAGCAGACGCAGAATCTCGGTGTAGAGCCAGACCAGGGTCACAGCCAGGCCGAGGGCGACACCCCAGGCGTACTGAGCCGGAGCGCCAGCGCGGACCAGGCGGTCAGCCTGATCGAAGTCAATCAGGAAGCTGAAGGCTGCCAGGCCGATGCAGACCAGCGAGAAGATGATCGACAGCATGCCGCCGTCACGCAGCGGGAAGCCCAGGCCGAACAGGGAGAGCACCAGGTTGCCCAGCATGAGGACCAGGACACCAATCAGAGCCGCACTCATAAAACGGGTGAACTTCGGGGTCACGCGGATAGCGCCCGACTTGTAGACGAAGAGCATACCGATGAAGACACCCAGGGTGGCCAGCACTGCCTGCATAATCAGCGCACCTGCGGCAACGCCCTGAATTGGAGCGGTGAACATGAAGCTGATGCCACCGACGAAGAGCCCCTCGAAGGCCGCGTAGGTGAGGGTAACCGGCGCGGAGCCGTACTTCTTGCCGAAGGTGGACACCAAAACAGTAATCAGACCACCGATGGCGCCGACAATGGTCAGAATCATGGCCAGGCTGGTGGAGACACTGACGGCAATGAAGAAATTGACCGCAGCCAAAACGATGATGGTTGCCAGCGTGATGCCGGTCTTGGAAACGACATCGTCGACCGTCATCGGACGGTAGTCGGCGGCAACCTGCGACTGGTACGGGTTATCCCCGTAGCCAGCGCCCATCTGACCTTGGCCGTAGTGATGTGCGCCCGCCTGTCCGCGGGCGACGGTCTTAGTAAGTGAACTGAATGCAGGATTGCTGCTTTCGCGCACGTCGTCCTTCTTTCTTTTCTCAGTTTTTCTTACGTTTTGTATTCAGGCACACGCGCTTACGTTTGCCTACACTTTCTACAACGGGCGATGTAAAGGTATTGTTCCCAACCCTGAAAAACAGTTAGTATCAAGGTAATTCCTCGCCTGCTGGCGGTGATTTTGTAATCGCGGAAAAACTCACAGTCGCCAGGCGTGGGCACCACATGAGTGATTATGAAACAGGAGGTTGGTCAAGATGTCTGATGGCCTTGACTACGATCCGGATACCACTGGTGATTTCGACGAGACCACGCTCGATGGCTCAGAGGGACTCGATGGCGACTTCCTCACCGGTGATGGCGAGAATTATGTAATGGATCCGCCGGACCGCTGGCGGGGCGCTTCTCCGCATGACACTCTCGGCAAGCGGTTGGCCGAGGAAAAGCCGGACATCGACGTCGACGACGATCTGGATGATGACCCGGAGATGCGCTACGGCGATGTCGACGGCCACGAACCGTTCGAGTTCGGCAACGATGGCCCGCGCGACCCGGACCGCAACCGTCGGATGGGCTGGACTACTTACTAAAGTTTTCTAAGTTTTTGTAGTTTTGCCAAATTTACTATCTCGGGGCGCCGCGCAACAGTAGTATCTGTGCCATGACAGCATCTACTGCTACGACAAACCGAACTACCATCCGCAATCCGCTTAACGACGAGCTCGTTGCCCGCCTTCTTCAGCGCGTCACGGTAGCTGATAAGTCGAAGACCGCCACTATCTCGGCACCATTTACCGGCCAGGAGCTGGCGCAGATTCCTGTCGGTACCCAGGCCGATGTCGACGAGGCCTTCAAGCGTGCCCGTGCCGCGCAGAAGAAGTGGGCCCGCATGGCGCCGGAAAAGCGCGGCGAAGTGCTGCACCACTTCCACGACCTGCTCTTTACCCACTGCGACCAGGTGCTGGACCTGCTGCAGGCCGAGACCGGTAAAAACCGCGCCAGTGCCCACGAGGAGCTCGTACACACCGCTATCACCGCCCGCTACTACGGCAATCAGGGCCCGAAACTGCTTGAGCCGAAGCGAGCACACGGCGCGGTCCCGGTACTTTCCAAGACCACCGTCTACCACCACCCAAAGGGCGTCGTCGGTGTGATTGCTCCGTGGAACTACCCACTGACCCTCGCGGTTTCCGATGCGCTGGCTGCACTGATGGCCGGTAACGCCATCGTGCTCAAGCCGGACAGCACCACTCCGTTTACTGCTCTCTTCGCTGTCGATTTGCTCTACCGCGCTGGCCTTCCGGAGGATCTCTTCCAGGTCATTCCAGGTCCCGGTCGCGTTGTCGGCCAGGGCATTGTCGGCCAGTGTGACTTCCTGATGTTCACCGGCTCCTCCGAGACCGGCCGCTCGCTGGCGCAGCAGTGCGGCGAGCGCCTGATTAGTTTCTCCGCGGAGCTCGGCGGCAAGAACCCGTTGATTGTCGCCGAAGATGCCAACATCAACCGCGCGGTCGAGGGCGCACGCATCGGCTGTTTCACCAACTCCGGTCACCTGTGCGTGTCCATTGAGCGAATCTATGTCGTGGACTCCGTCTGGGACGAATTCGTCCCGGCATTCACCGACCGCGTGAAGGCAATGTCCATCGGCGCTGGCTACGAATGGGAAACCGAGATGGGCTGTCTGCAGTCGCAGGGCCAGTTCGACATCGTCAAGTCCATGGTCGACGAGGCCATCGAGGCCGGCGCCACCGTGCTGGCCGGCGGTCGTCCTCGCCCGGATCTGGGACCGCTGTTCTACGAACCGACCGTGCTTACCGACGTCCCGGAGGGCGTCGCCCTGCTGACCGAAGAGGTATTCGGCCCGGTGGTAGTCCTCCAGCGTGTCTCGGATGTCCACGAGGCTATCGCCAAGTCCAACGATTCCCGTTATGGCCTCAACGCTTCGCTGTGGACCTCCCCGCGTCGCGCAAAGGAGCTGGCTCCACAGCTTGAGGCCGGCACTGTCAATGTCAACGATGGTTTTGCTGCGGCCTTCGCGTCTGTCGATGCCCCGATGGGTGGTTTCAAGGATTCGGGTGTGGGCCGTCGTCAAGCAGCGGGCGGCCTGCTGAAGTACACCGATGAGCAGACAGTGACCGTGCAGCGTCTTTCCCCGGTGTCGATGCCGCAGATGCCGCGTGAGCTGTACTCGAAGGTGTTCAACACGGCACTTGTCCTCGGCAAGAAGTTCAACGTCCTGCCGTAATCCGCATGTAGCGCGCACAAATAGCAAAAGGCCAGGTCAGAAAACTCTCTGACCTGGCCTTTTGGTGCCCCCAGTGGTGTCTGGTTCGGTGACATCGTTCCGCATGTCTCATGAGATCGTTCCGGTGCCGAGAACCATCATGTCTCGTCACATCGTTCCGGCGAGAAACGATGTGCCCGGCAACACACCACAGTTGCCCCAAACACGCCGAAACTGATGTCTCGCGACATCGTTCCTCCATGCTGAAACCATGGAGAAACCAGCTCCGAAAATCATCATCGAAACCATGCTCGCCACCGGCATGACCCAAACCGAAGCAGCCCAACACTTCGGAGTGACAACGCGTTGGATCCGAACATTACAAAAGCGCTACACCGAAGGCGGCATCGAGGCACTGACCCCTAAATCAAAACGCCCTCATACAAATCCACGCGCTACCGCCCCGGACGTAGTCGACCGCATCCTCCAATTACGCTACGAACTAACCAACCGCGGCACCGACGCGGGAGCCCACACCATCCGCTGGCACCTCGAGCAAGAAGACACAACCCCACTGCCAGCAACAGCAACGATCCATCGCATCCTCAAAAACAACGGACACATCACACCCCAACCACAAAAACGTCCCCGCAGCTCATGGATACGATTCCAAGCAGACCAACCCAACGAAACATGGCAAATGGACTACAGCGACTGGACCATCGCAGGCCACCAACGCGTCGTCATCCTTACAATCCTCGACGACCACTCACGCTATGTACTTCACTGCCAAGCCTTTAACAGCGCAACCGTTACCCACGTCATCGAAGCCTTCACCTACACAGCCACCATCCACGGTTACCCACAATCAACCCTGACCGACAACGGACGAGCATTCACAACCAGCAACGACCGCACCAACCCAGCACGCAATGGCTTCGAACAACTCCTCCTAGACCTAGGAATTGAACAGAAAAACGGCAAACCCTACCACCCGCAAACCCAAGGGAAAGTTGAACGATTCCACTACACACTCAAACTGGCACTACGTAACAGACCCCAAGCTAGAGACATCGACAACCTCAACGAACAACTCGATGACATCATCGACTACTACAACAACAAACGCCCCCACCGAGCACTCAACCGATGTACCCCTGCGGAGGCTTACAACGCTTTACCCAAAGCGCACCCCCGCCCAGGAAACAAGACTCATGACTACCGCCTGCGCACCGACAAAGTCGCCAAAAACGGCAAAACGACACTGCGGTGGGGCGGACAACTCAGACGCCTCTATATCGGACGCCGATGGGCCGGAGAGCCCATCACCATCATGTGCGTAGACAACACAGCAGACATCAAAATCACCGCCACGGGGCAACACATAGCCCACTACACACTGACCTCAGACAAGATCTACTACAACCAAAAAGACAACGAACTAAACCCCACCCCGGGCAACAAAAATAAAGGAAGCCTCGAGACATAACCGGAACAATGTCTCGAGACTTCACAT
>NZ_JVPT01000070.1:0-14726 GCF_001055915.1 Corynebacterium sp. 212_CJEI
GGGTTAAGTAAAGAAAAGTGTGTCCGCATGCCACCATAACCCCAGACCACACACCACAAATCACCAAAGAATAGCTCCCCGAAAGCTATTACCCACACCATCCCGCACCTCCGGCCACATTTGTGCTAACCGCACACCGGTTGGATTAAAGGATGACCACCAACCGCCCCAGCTGCCCACTATGCGGCAACAACACAAAGAAAAACGGCACCACCAGCAAATCAACCACCCGTTGGCGCTGCACCCACTGCGGACACTCCTTTACCCGCAACACCCAAACCCACAACAAAAACACCGCCACCATGGCTTTGTTCATCCAATGGGCCACCGGCACCCAATCTCTAACCACCTTCGCCGCACACCATGGCGTAACCAGGCAAACCATGCACCACCGATTCCGATGGTGCTGGTGGATCATCCCCACACCCACCATCGACTCATTCCGCATCCATGACCAAATCTTCCTCGACGCGACCTATCTAAAGTCCGGATGCCTCCTGATCGCAGCCAGTAAAACCCACGTCATCAACTGGACCTGGGCCAGACACGAAACCACCGCCGCCTACACCGAACTCCTACGCCCCATTGCCGCACCACTAATCGCAGTCACAGACGGCGGACAAGGTGCCCAATCAGCCATCCACCACTGCTGGCCAACAACACGCATCCAACGCTGCCTCGTCCACGCCCAACGAACAGTCCGCCGCCACACCACCAGCAACCCCCGCACCGATGCCGGCAAAACCCTCTACCGCCTAGCCCTGAAACTCACTCGCATCACCGACCTTGACCAAGCATCCACATGGGTCGCCCACCTGCACGAATTCGACCACACCTACCGGGAATGGATGAACGAGAAAACCACCATCAAAGACCCTGCTACCGGCGCCTACACCAAGGTCTACACCCACCAACGCGTCCGAGCGGCCTATCAATCATTGCTATCTCTGCACCGCAGAGACCTGCTGTTTACCTACCTGCAACCCCCACCAACAACCATCGACCCCGACAACCTTGCAGCAACAACAAACAGCCTCGAAGGTGGCATCAACGCCCCCATAAAAGAACTAGCCCGCAGACACCGCGGACTATCACTACCGCATCAACGCACAGTGATGGATTGGTGGCTGTATCTACATACAGAAGTCCCTGACGATCCGGTCAAGATCGCCAGGGACCAACGATGGGGTCAAGACGCACTTTCCACAGCAACAGACCTGATCACCCACAACACCACAGCCACTACCAATGACATCGGTGCACCAGCAGAATACGACACCGCCATCGACACCAGCTACCAACACAACCTCGGCATCCAAAAAGGCTGGATCAAATAACCGCAACACGCCCGGAAAAGACACACTTTTCTTTACTTAACCCCCAAGCCCCACCCCAAACCCCAACCCCAGAAACAAAAAATCCTCGGAAGCTTTTACACTTCCGAGGATCTTCGCTGTGGGCGAAGGGGGACTTGAACCCCCACGTCCGTAAAGGACACTGGCACCTGAAGCCAGCGCGTCTGCCATTCCGCCACTCGCCCGTGGGAACGAATAGAACTATAACACCCCGCGCTAATACACCACCAAATCCCCAGGCCAGCGCACGTTTTCCATCACTTTTCAGCACTTAGCAATAGCAACTCACCCCACAACCGTCGTCACTATTTGATAAACCTCAGCAGTTCCTAGCCCTTAACTGAAGGTGTAGGGCTCTATACTGTTGCTTAAGTATCGATAATTTTTGTGCACATTTTTTCACGTAACCCGCCGCGGTTTGGCGGGAGAAGGCGAATTTCTTTAGTCAGATGGATTTCCTAGGACGCATCCGCAAGCTCGATAGCTCGCTTCAGCGCGGGCTCGATAACAGCTTTGCGCGCGTGTTCGGCGGCAAGGTTGTCCCGAATGAGTTAGAAGAATGCCTGAAGCAGGAAATTGAAGACTTCCTGATGCAGGACGCCAACGGTCAGTACTTGGCACCCAATGATTTCCGCATTGGCATCAGCGCTGCCGACTACAAGAACCTTTCTGCGTCCGAGCCCAACCTGCCGAATCAGTTGGCTGACCGCATGACGCGCTACTGCCGTAACAACGGCTGGGGCTTCACCGGTTCCATTAGCGTCCACCTGCAGGCAGTGGAGTCTCTCCACACCGGCCAGTTGAAGACGGCCAGCACTTTCACCGAGGACACCGTGGGCACCTCGGAGTTCGTCCCATTCGACGACAGTGCAGATGATGCCAACACTGACGCAGCCCCGTCGCAAAGCGATGATGAACCCCAAGCTGCAGAGACCTCTGCCGCCTACCACCCGCAGCCGGAAGCTGAGCAGTTCCCCACCGCTTCCCGCCCCATCCCCGCGGTCGACCCGGAAGCGGCAACTGAGCTGAGCAGCGCGGCCGTGAGTGAAGACCAGTCCCAGGAAAAGACCGTCACCCTGCTGTTGCAGGACGGCTCCTCGCGCGTATTTGAGGTGCGCCATGGTTCGAACATCATCGGCCGCGGCACCGCTTCCGACTTCCGCCTCCCGGATACTGGTGTTTCCCGCCAGCATGCCGAGATCACGTGGGATGGCCAGGACGCTGTGCTCGTCGATTTGCATTCGACCAACGGCACCATTGTCAATGGCGAACCCATTGAGAACTGGCTGCTGGCTGACGGCGACGAAATCTCGCTGGGGCATTCTGTTCTCGAAGTTCAGATCCGCTAGTTAAATCCGCTGATTCAGATCCGCTAAGTAGTGAGGTTCACCAGGTTCACATGCCACTGCCCTAGGTTTGCCGACACATTCCTGGAATAATTACGTCCGTGTGTTCGGTTTGCGGACCCACCAGCTCTACATAAGGAGGTTCCTCGGACGTGGAAGCTATCGTTTTTCTGCTTTCGCGCATCGGCGTGCTGGTCGTCCTGTGGTTTTTCATTTGGATGACGCTTCGCACCCTGCGTACAGAAACAACAGGCTCGGCTCCGCTGCGCCCACTTCGGCAGGCCAGCAGTGCTCCGGCCAAGCGTTTCCAGCGCTCGCAGACTCCACATCAGCTCCTTGTCACCTCCGGGCCGCTGGCGGGTTCGCGCATGAACCTAAACAACCAACGCGACATCACTATTGGCCGTTCAGAGTCGAATGCCTTCGTCCTCAACGATGACTTCGCCTCGGGCCAGCACGCTCGCGTCATCAACCGCGACGGCATCTGGTACTTGGAGGATCTGGACTCCCGCAATGGCACATTCCTCAATGGCCAGCGCGTGGAACAGCCGGAACGCCTGGCTTCGGGTATGGAATTTCGTATTGGCCGTACAACTTTGAGGTTGCAACCATGAGTCTTGCTCTGAATTACACGGCCCGCTCTGACCGCGGCCTCATCCGACAGAACAACGAGGACTCCGCCTATGCGGGTTCGCGTCTGCTCGCGCTTGCCGACGGCATGGGTGGCCACGCCGCCGGAGAAATCGCATCTCAGCTGATGATTGCGGCCGTCTCTCGGCTGGACAATGATCAGCCCGGCCCCGATTTGCTCGAGTCCCTGCGCAGCGCCTGCATGGAGGGCAATAACTCCATTGCGGATGAAATTGAGCAGAACCCCTCTACGCAAGGCATGGGCACTACGCTGACTGCTCTGCTTTTCGACGGCACCCGCCTGGGCATGTGCCATGTCGGTGACTCGCGTGGCTATCTGCTGCGCGACGGGGAGCTCATCCGCATTACCCGGGATGACACCTATGTGCAGTCCCTGGTGGATGAGGGCAATCTCACCGAAGAAGAAGCGGCAATTCACCCTCAGCGCTCACTGATTTTGAAGGCTCTCACCGGTCGCCCGGTGGAGCCTACTTTGTCTTATCGCGATGTTCACGAGGGCGATCGCTACCTGCTGTGCTCGGATGGTCTATCCGATCCAGTGTCCGCGGACACCATCAAGGATGTGCTCTCGGAGGGCACTCCGGACGAGGCCGCTACCAAGCTCATTGACTACGCGTTGAAGTCCGGTGGTCCGGATAACATCACCGTGGTGGTTGCCGATGTTGTCGATTCGTCGGCACGCACGCCTTACGAGCCCGCCCTGGCCGGTGCCCTACAGAGTGCGGAGGAGGAACTCCCCCGCCCCAATACGTCAGCGGGACGCGCGGCGGCACTCCGCCCGCGGAAGTCGCAGGAAATTGCAGTGACTTCGGCGCCGGAGAAGAAAGCTTCCAAGGGCAAGTGGCTAGTTATTTCTGTGGTGCTGGTGCTGGTGGCCGGGTTGGTCGGCCTTGGTATTTGGGGCTGGCAGAAGAAGGAGTCGATGTACCATCTCGCGGTGGTCGACGGGCAGGTGCAGCTGATGCACGGCGTGCCCGGCAGTTTGCTGGGCTTCGATCTGCAAGAGCCACATCAGTTCATCTGTTTGACCGATGACAATAAAGTTCAGCTTCCTCCGGCTGGGACGCCGAAGGAGAAGGTCGACTGCCACATCATGACGCCGGAAGATCTCTCGCCGGCGGCACGCAATTCGCTGGAAGGTCTGCCGGCTGATTCCTACGACGGTGTCAGCGACCAGATTGGCCGTTTGGCGGAGTCGGCACTGCCGGTATGTCTGTCCGTTTCCGACGATGACAAGAAGGATGAAAAGCTGGGCTCGAAGCCAGGAGTCAACTGTAGGCAGGTGCGAAAATGAGTGAAACTACCACGAAGCGACAGCTTCGGATGAAGGAAATGCTCCTGCTGCTGCTGTCGGCAGGATTGTTGCTTTTGGCACTAATTTCGCTGGAACTGGCTCAGGGTAACTCTCTGACCGGAGATGTCTTTTACATCATTGGCGGATTCTTTGTGATTTTTGCAGTGGCGCATATCGCGCTGACCTTTGTGGCGCCCAACGCCGATCAGGTGATGCTGCCGGTTGCAGCCACGCTCAATGCCTTGGGGCTGGTGATGATTCACCGCCTCGACCTGGCCAATGACACCTCGTTGGTGCGCAACCAGATCATGTGGACCGTACTTAGTGTCGCACTGTTTATCGGCGTGATTGTCCTGCTGCGCAACCATCACTCGCTGTCGCAGTACTCGTATCTGCTGGGTCTCGGCGGCTTGATTCTGTTGGCGCTACCGCTGGTGTGGCCGTCGTCGATTAATGCTGATGCCCGCATCTGGATTTCCATCGGCCCGTTTTCCATGCAGCCGGGTGAGTTTGCCAAGGTCATGCTGCTGATCTTCTTTGCTCAGCTGCTGGTGAATAAGCGCTCGCTGTTCAATGTGGCGGGCAAGCGTTTCCTGGGCATTGATTTCCCGCGTGTTCGCGACCTGGGTCCGATTCTGCTGATCTGGGGCATCGCTACCGTCATCATGGCTCTGCAGAATGACTTTGGCCCGGCGCTGGTGCTCTTCGGCACTGTGCTGGCAATGCTCTACGCTGCCACCGGTCGTGGTTCCTGGCTGATCATCGGCATGGTGCTGGTGACCGTCGGCGTTGTCGGTGTCTACATGGTTTCGGACAAGATTCAGGCGCGAGTCACGCATTTCCTGGATCCGTTGGGCTCCTACGACGAGGGCGGCTATCAGCTCTCCCAGGGTCTGTTCGGCATGAGCTGGGGTGGCATCGGTGGCACCGGTCTGGGCCAGGGCTACCCACAGAACATTCCGGTGGCACACTCTGACTTCATCCTCTCGGCCTTTGGTGAAGAGCTAGGTTTTACCGGTCTGAGTGCCATCATCCTGCTGTTCGCGATTCTGATTTCCCGCGGTATTTCGGCGAGCTTGGCGGTACGTGATTCCTTTGGCAAGCTGCTGGCGGCCGGTGTCGCATTCTCGATGGCCATTCAGCTGTTCGTGGTTGCAGCCGGTGTTTCCAAGCTGATGCCGCTGACAGGTCTGACTACTCCGTTCATGTCAGCCGGTGGTTCCTCACTGCTGGCCAGCTACATCATGTTGGCCATCGTGCTGCGCGTCTCTGACGAGGCCAACCGCCCCTGGGGCATTCAAAGCAGCCCTTCGGGCCTCAACGACAATGCCAACGCATCTCAGGAGGTGAACCAGTAGATGAATAAAACCATTCGCCAAATCTTTGTTGTCGTTCTCGGACTCTTCGTTCTTCTACTGGCGAACCTGACCTACATCCAGGGCTTCCAGCAGGATAAGTACGCCCACAATCCGCTGAATAGCCGTCAGTTCCTGGAGGAAAAGTCCAAACCTCGCGGCCAAATCACCACTGACGGCGACATTCTGGCCCACTCGGTCAAGGGCGAGAGCGGCTTCTATGACCGCAGCTACGACACCGACCCGGAGGCATATGCCGCGGTGGTCGGATACCTGTCGGACATCTACGGCTCCGCCGGTATCGAACGCTCTCAGAACGAGATCTTGAACGGCAGCGACCCTTCGCTGTTTACCTCCCGCGCCCTCGACATGGTCACGGGCAAGGAACCCTCTGGGGCCTCCACGGAGCTGACGCTGTTGCCGAACGCTCAGCGGACTGCGTACCAACAACTCGCTGAACGCGGCTACGTCGGCTCCGCCGTCGCCATTCGCCCATCGACGGGTGAAATTCTCGCGATGGCCTCCACACCGTCGTTCAACCCGAATGACATCACCGCCGGCGACGAGAGTACCTGGCAGTCCCTCAACAACAATGAGGGCGCACCGCTGCTCAACCACGCCACTCAGCGTCCGCTGCCGCCGGGTTCCACTTTCAAGGTGTTGACCACGGTCACGGCACTGGAGCAAGGCGCTTCCCCGGACACCTCGGTCACTGGCGCACCGCAGATTACGCTGCCGGATACCACCACTACGTTGGAGAACTACGGTGGCTCGACCTGTGGTGGGGCTACTACAACTCTCCGCCAGGCTTTCGCGCAGTCCTGTAATACGGCATTCGCTGAGCTCGGTATGCAGTACGGGGCCGATGCGCTCAAGGACGTCGCTAAGCGATTCGGCATCGGTGAGACCCACGATGACGCGGGCCTGCCGATTCAGCCCTCCGCTGTCGGTGATATTCCGGATCAGTCCTCGCTGGGTCAGACCTCCATTGGTCAGCGCGACGTGTCCTTCACGCCGCTGGACAACGCCATCATCGCCGCCACGATTGCCAACGGCGGCGTGCGCATGGAACCCCAGATCATCAAATCGGTGCGCGGTGCCGACCTCTCCGAGATCAAATCCTTCAAGCCGATTGAAGCCGGCGAGGCGATTTCGCCGGAGGTCGCGGAGACCGTAACTGAGCTGATGCGCGGCTCCGAGTCGCACTCGGGCGGTAACGGTTCGCGTATTGCCTCCAAGACCGGTACCGCCGAACACGGTGCTGTCCGCGGCGAGTACGCGCCGCACGTCTGGTACATCGCCTTCGCGCCGGACTCCGATGTCGCCGTGGCTGTCGTCGTGGAAAACGGTGGCGGCCAGGGCCAGGGCGCTACCGGCGCCTCCGTTGCTGCCCCGATTGGCCGTGCACTCATTAACGCGGTCGAACAGGCGGGTCGATAAGCATGGATGCCCACCAAGTTCAAGACATCGTTGGCGACCGATATCACGTCCGCCGTCTGCTCGGCCGTGGCGGCATGTCCACCGTCTGGCTTGCCGACGACGCCACGAGCGGCGAACTGGTTGCAATCAAACTTCTGAACCAGGAGTACTCGGACAACTACGAGTTCCGGCAGCGTTTCCAGAACGAAGCCGCCGCTGCGCGCAGCGTCAACAGCCCAAACGTGGTGAAGATTGTCACCTACGAGGAAGGCGACATCGGCAGCCACGGCGCGTGTTACATCGTCATGGAGTACATCCGTGGCGAATCTCTGTCGCAGGTGCTGCAGCGGCGTCGCACCCTGCCAGAGCACCTGATGCTCGACGTTCTGGAGCAGACTGCACACGGCCTGTCGGCAATTCACGCTGCGAACCTTGTCCACCGCGACATTAAGCCAGGCAACCTCCTGGTGACGCCGGAGGGCACGGTGAAAATTACCGACTTTGGCATTGCCAAAGCCGCTGAAGCGGTGCCTCTGACGCGTACCGGCATGGTCGTCGGTACCGCGCAGTATGTCTCACCGGAGCAGGCGCAGGGCAAACAGGTGAGTCCGGCGACAGACATCTACTCGCTTGGCTGTGTCGCCTACGAAATGGTGGCCGGCGCCCGGCCCTTCCAGGGCGACTCCACCGTCGCGGTTGCCGTGGCACACATCAACGAGGCACCACCTGCGTTGGCGCCGACGGTCAATCCGCATATCCGCGAACTTATCGGCATTATGCTGCGCAAGGATCCGCAGCGTCGCTATGCCGATGGCCGTGAGCTGGCACAGGCTGTTTTGCGAGTGCGCGCGGGGCACCGCCCACCGCAGCCGCGTGGTGTGACCCCAACGGTGCACCGTCAATCCAACGCTGCCAACCCGGCGACCACCGAACTCGGTGCCATGACGCGACCGCCCATGCCGGTGTCGCAGCCACAGCAGCAACCGCAGCGGCCACCGCAGCGACCCGCCCGACAGCGTAAGCCGGCAAAGAAGCGCAGCGGCTGCGGTTGTGGCTGCGGCAGCATTGCGCTGTTGGTGCTGCTAGTGTTGCTGGCCGGTGCTATCGCAGTCGTCTATTCGCTGTCGACTACCGGTTCACTGCCAACCATTCCGAACTTGGAGCAGTACATTCCGAACCAGTCACAGCAGCAAACCACAGAGGAAAACACCGACCCCAACGACGGTTCTGGTTACGGTTGGTCGGGAGACAATTCCGGTAACTGGGGAAATAACGACGGCGGCAACAATGACGGTGCCTCTGACAGCTCCACTGAGCAGGACACCAGCGAGACCGCTCCGGAAACGTCCGAACCGACTCAGGATTCGGGCAACGACAGTGGCGACAACAGTGGCGACGACTCCAGCGGCGGTGGTCTGCCCGGTATTCAATTGCCCCTAGGAAATGACTCCGGTAATACCTTGGGGACTCCAGATGCACAGTAATATTCAGGTACAAGATGTTTTGGTGGAAATCCTTCCGAAGGGACTGACGAACAATGTCTGGCAATGACGATCTCCTCTCCGGCCGTTATCGGCTCGGCGAGCTCATTGGCGTTGGCGGCATGTCCGATGTCTACCGCGCTGAAGATACTGTTCTCGGTCGCTCTGTCGCGGTCAAGATGATGAGGGCCGACCTTGCCAGGGATGAGAACTTCCTCGCAAGGTTCCGTCGTGAAGCGAAAAACTCAGCGCTGCTGAATCACCCGTCGATCGTGTCGGTGTACGACACCGGCGAGACGGATAGCCCGATGGGGCGCGTGCCTTTCATTGTCATGGAGCTGATTCAGGGCGAGACCCTGCGTGATCTTGTTCGTCGTGAGGGGCGGCTCGACCCGAAGAAGGCCGCATCGATCATGGCATCGGTGTGTGATGCGCTGACGGCATCCCACCATGCGGGCATTATTCACCGTGACATCAAGCCAGCGAACATCATGCTGACCAACACCGGCAAGGTGAAGGTGATGGACTTCGGCATCGCTCGCGCGCTCGGTGATTCCACCACGATGACGCAAACTGCGGCGGTGCTGGGTACCGCGCAATACCTCTCGCCGGAGCAGGCGCGCGGTAAGACCGCCGATGCCCGTTCCGATATTTACGCTGTCGGCTGCGTACTTTTCGAGGCCGTCACGGGCGCCCCGCCATTCACCGGTGAAACCCCTCTTTCTGTCGCTTACCAGCACGTTCAGGACCAGCCGCCGCGACCTTCGGGGAAGCTCAACACCGACCCAAACACGGCTCAGGCCCTCGACGCGGTGCTGCTGACCGCGATGGCCAAGGACCCGATGGAGCGCTACGACTCCGCAGAGGACTTCGCCCAGGATTTGCGTCGTCTTGCACGCGGCGAGGATCCGTTGGCGCTGGCGCACCACGGCGCGCATGACGACGACGCGACGACCACCGAATTCCTTCCGGCAACTCCATCGGATGCTGAGACCCGGGTGACCCCTGCACAGCAGGCAACTCCGGCCCCGGCCCCTGTCCCTGCTCCGGAACCGGAGAGAGCAGCTGCCCAACCGGAAGCCCCTGCTCAGATTGCTAACACTGACGAGCCTGAGAAAAAGAAGGGTGGCGCAGGAAAGACTGTCGCACTGGCGGCTGCTGCGCTGGTCGCTCTTGGCGGTGTCGGCTACGGCGCCTACCAGCTTTTCAACTCGTCCACCGAGGTCGAGACCGTTGCCATTCCGCAGGTCGAGGGCCTAAATGTCAATGAGGCGACGCAGGTTCTCGAGCAGGCTGGTTTCGTGGTCAACCGCGTCGACGAGCCGAACCCAGATGTGCCCCGAGACACGGTGATTGCCACCGAACCGGGCGTCGGATCGGGGTTGCCGCAGGGATCTCGTATCAAGCTGCGCGTATCTTCGGGCCCAGAGTTGACCAATGTGCCGGATGTACGCGACAAACAGGCCGAGGAAGCTCGCCGCCTACTCGAGGAGGCGGGGCTTGTCGTCAATCCGAAGCTGCAAGAGGAACCGAGTGAGGACGTTCCGCGCGGCAATGTCATCGAGCAGTCTCCAGCTGCCGGTTCTCAGGTGTCGAAGGGAACGCGCGTAACTTTGACTGTCTCCTCCGGTATCGAGACCAAGACTGTTCCGGATGTCACTGGTCAGAGGTTGGATTCCGCCCGCACGACCCTCGAGTCCGCTGGTTTCGTTGTCGAGGTGGTGGAGGTTGACTCCACTGAGGAACAGGGAACCGTTGTTGAGGTTCCCCAGAAGGGCACGGAGCTCACCGTCGGAACGACTGTCGAGCTGCACGTTTCGCGCGGCAACCAAATTAAGATGCCACGAGTTGAGGGCCAGACTCTCAGCGATGCGGAGAAGGCACTCACCGATGCCGGCTTCGAGGGAACTATCCGCACCGAGGAAGTCACCACGCTGGACCTGTCCAAGGTCGACCACGTGGAGAAAGCCAACCCGTCAGCCGGCTCCAAGCTCAACAAGGACGGCGAGGTCACCCTGCGCGCCTACCGGCTGGGGGTTGCCCCGGAGAGCTCTTCAGAGGAACGGCCTGCTCCGGAACCTCCCATAAGGCTGCCGGATCTGCTGCCTAACTAGCGGCTAGTGTGCCAGCACGTCTGAGAAGGCGCGCTGGTACACGGCCTGCTGCTCTTCCAACTCCGCCAGGAGTTCCTCGGTGTACTCACCGCCGGCCAGCCGCAGCCAATTGACCAGCATGCGGTGCCCGTACTGGGTGAGTACCGACTCCGGGTGGTACTGCACGCCGTGAATCGGCAGGTCGCGGTGGCGCATCGCCATCAGCATGCCCGAATCGGTGAATGCCGTGGCAATGAGCTCCTCCGGCAGTGTCTTCGGATCCACCGTCAACGAGTGGTAGCGCGTGGCAATAAAAGGACTGGGCACATCGGCCAGAACACCCGTGCCGTCATGAGTGACCGGGGAGGTCTTGCCGTGCAACAGCTCGTCGGCACGCACGACCTGCGCACCAAAGACCTCACCAATCGCCTGGTGACCCAAGCACACACCCAACACCGGTGTCGGCTCGTCCTGCCTGCTCACCGCGCGAATAATGTCCTCTGTCCACCCCGCATTAGACGGCTCACCGGGACCGGGCGACAGTAGGATTGCATCAAATTGCTTTACGACGTCGTCAACATCGCGGAGACGCGCATCATCATTGCGCCAGACAGTAACCGTTTCGCCGAGCTGGCCTATGTACTGGACCAGATTGAATACGAAGCTGTCATAGTTATCGACGACGAGAATCTGCATAACTGGGAATTCTACTGCCTGCGAACTCCACTGGTAAGTTCGGATGCAAAGTTTACAATTATGCATATACCGCGGGAGTGTAGATACCGCGCTGATCGCAACCTGCTGACCACAACCTAAGGAGTTTAAAGCGCTATGCCTAAGGCAAAGATCGAAAGCACTAATTCACCACAATCCGGTGGCTCCTCCGTCAGCCGTACCCCGGTCAAAATCAACAGCACTCAGACGCCGGTGTGGTACAAGGTGCTGATGTTCGGGTTCATGCTGATTGGTTTGGGCTGGCTGCTGGTCAACTACATCGCGGGTCCGCATATTCCGTTCATGGTGACTTTGAACGCATGGAACTACGTCATCGGCTTTGGTCTTTTCATTGTTGGTCTGCTGATGACTATGGGTTGGCGTTAGTCAGCTCTAATACATCGCACCCCCTCAGGCGCATCCACTTTTGGATGCGCCTTTTTTTCATACCTAAAAACCCAGGTCAATTCACCCCGTCAATACACCCGTTTCCCACACGTTTTTCGACGAATGAGGATTTCCCTCCTACTGATCGCGCAAAAAAGTTATCCACAGAAACCTGTGTAACAATCATGTAATTTGTGGATAACTGTGGAGAGATTTCGTCCCAAATTTCTCACGGGTTACGTGACAGAAACCGTAAAGCATGACAACTTTGGTTCTATCCCCTGTGTCCACAGTATCCACAGCCTGTGGATAACTCTGTGAACAAGTAACATAGTTGCAAGTCAAGTTGTGCGTAACTCCAATATTCTGCGGAGTTCGACCACTTTCGAACGCTGGTTCGTAAATTACAAGAATGGAATTATCCACACATGTGCACAAGTCTGTGGACAACTGTGAATTGTTGTAATTTGTGAAAATTGGAACCCGTAACGTGCTTCTTGGCCCGTGTTCACCTAGGTGAACAGTGGAGTATTTTTTCCACAGGGCTGTGGACATGTGGAGAATCAACACGATGTGCTACTACCCCCACTACCCCTAAACACAACATTGAAGTTACGGGCCGTCGTAAAGCGAGAATGGGCATGAAAAAACCCGCCCGGAACAACCGGACGGGTTAAAGAGCGTAGAAGCTAGCGGATTACTTCTCGATGTCGATGGAGGTAATCACGACCGGCTCCAGCGGGCGATCCCAGTGATCGGTAGCCACACGAGCGATCTCGTCGACAACCTTCTTCGAGGCATCATCAGCGACCTCACCGAAGATGGTGTGAGCGCCATTGAGGTGCGGGGTCGGAACAACGGTGATGAAGAACTGGGAACCGTTGGTACCACGGCCGCCGCGCTTGCCGGCGTTTGCCATAGCGAGCAGGTACGGACGATCGAACTGGAGCTCCGGGTGAATCTCATCGTCGAACATGTAGCCCGGGCCGCCGGTGCCGGTGCCCAGCGGGTCACCACCCTGAATCATGAATCCAGCGATGATGCGGTGGAAGATGGCCTCATCGTAGAACGGGCCGGACTCGGTGCCAGAGGCGTTCTGCCCCTTGTACTCCTTGGTGCCTTCTGCCAGGCCGATGAAGTTGTCGACGGTATTCGGCGCGTGGTTGCCGAACAGGTCAATCACGATATCGCCATGGTTGGTGTGCACAGTTGCAGTAGCAGTCTTAATAGTCACGTTCCTTAGGATACCGACCTTGGTGGCCAATTGCTCCTACTGGTGAGTTTCTCCGTGGCAGAAACCAGCGAAAATGTTTCTCAAGATAAGGAAAAGAGTTCTTCGTTGACCCCCATGGAGGCCAAATAGTGCCTAAGCTGGAATGTGAGCCTGCTGCAAATATTTCGGCGCTAGGCCTAACTGGGCCCTAGCTCTTGGACTTAGAAGCATCTTGGTCTCAGAGGCACTGGCGCCGCAGCAGTATTAATCATTGATTGAGAATTAAAGGCGATGCCTGTTGGCGACGCACTAATAAAGGAGAGTCATGAACCCCAACGCAATCTCGCTGGCTGTCAAGGGACTGAAGTCCGCTTACGACAGCTACTCGGATTACCGGGACAAGAAGGCTGCAGAGCTCTACGACACGATGCAGGAGGCTAAGAAGGTGGCAGCTGCACAGAACGAGGCAGCAAAGGACGCAGCAACCAATTGGGCGGAAGACGTTAAGGAAAAGGTTTCCGACGCCCGCGATCAGCTCGCTGAGCAGGCCGAAGAACTGACCGGCAAGGTTGAGAAGAAGTCCAAGGAGACCAAGAAGCAGGCTAAGAAGGCTGCGAAGCAGGCCGAGAAGGACGCTAAGCGCAAGGGCAAGAAGACCCGTTGCAAGGCTCGCTGCGAGGCTAAGAAGGCTGAAAAGAAGGCCAAGAAGGCTCGCAAGGACCTCGAGGTGCGTACCCAGAAGGCTATCGACAAGGTAACCGGTAAGGAAGAGCAGCGCGCCAAGAACGGTCGCATCGCAACCGCTTCCCTGGTCTTCGCTGTTGTTGCAGCAATCGTCGGTGTCATCGTTTGGAAGCTGCGCAAGGACGACAAGCTCCCGGTTGACCCAGCTCCGTACCAGCAGAAGGCCCAGGAAGTTAAGCACAAGGTCGAAGAGAAGGCCGCAGAGGTCAAGGAGACCGTTGAAGAGAAGGCTTCTGAGGCTAAGGACAAGGCTGAAGAGGTAAAGGGCAAGGCAGCCGACAAGGCCGACGAGGCCAAGGACAAGGCTGCTAAGGCCAAGGAGACCACTGAGGAGAAGGCCGCAGAGGCTTCCAAGCAGGCTCAAATCAAGGTCGACGAGGTCAAGACCGAGAAGAAGAACGCTGACGACGCTAAGAAGATCTCTTCCAAGCCGTCCAAGCCGGCTCCGAAGCCGGGTCAGGCTCGCAAGAAGTAAATAGGCGGCTAGATAGCCAAAAGCCTTTTCACGCCCGATTGTTCTGTGCAGTTGATGCGCAGGCGGTCGGGCGTTTTTGGTTAAGCAGCAAACCTGACAACTTCAGAAAGACGGGCTGCAAATGTGAAACTGTGCAAGTTTATGACAGTTTCAAGCCGGTAGGTTCAGGCGGTGAATGCATCACCACTTTCGACCAGGA
>NZ_JVPT01000071.1:0-8062 GCF_001055915.1 Corynebacterium sp. 212_CJEI
GGGTTAAGTAAAGAAAAGTGTGTCTTTTCCGGGCGTGTTGCGGTTATTTGATCCAGCCTTTTTGGATGCCGAGGTTGTGTTGGTAGCTGGTGTCGATGGCGGTGTCGTATTCTGCTGGTGCACCGATGTCATTGGTAGTGGCTGTGGTGTTGTGGGTGATCAGGTCTGTTGCTGTGGAAAGTGCGTCTTGACCCCATCGTTGGTCCCTGGCGATCTTGACCGGATCGTCAGGGACTTCTGTATGTAGATACAGCCACCAATCCATCACTGTGCGTTGATGCGGTAGTGATAGTCCGCGGTGTCTGCGGGCTAGTTCTTTTATGGGGGCGTTGATGCCACCTTCGAGGCTGTTTGTTGTTGCTGCAAGGTTGTCGGGGTCGATGGTTGTTGGTGGGGGTTGCAGGTAGGTAAACAGCAGGTCTCTGCGGTGCAGAGATAGCAATGATTGATAGGCCGCTCGGACGCGTTGGTGGGTGTAGACCTTGGTGTAGGCGCCGGTAGCAGGGTCTTTGATGGTGGTTTTCTCGTTCATCCATTCCCGGTAGGTGTGGTCGAATTCGTGCAGGTGGGCGACCCATGTGGATGCTTGGTCAAGGTCGGTGATGCGAGTGAGTTTCAGGGCTAGGCGGTAGAGGGTTTTGCCGGCATCGGTGCGGGGGTTGCTGGTGGTGTGGCGGCGGACTGTTCGTTGGGCGTGGACGAGGCAGCGTTGGATGCGTGTTGTTGGCCAGCAGTGGTGGATGGCTGATTGGGCACCTTGTCCGCCGTCTGTGACTGCGATTAGTGGTGCGGCAATGGGGCGTAGGAGTTCGGTGTAGGCGGCGGTGGTTTCGTGTCTGGCCCAGGTCCAGTTGATGACGTGGGTTTTACTGGCTGCGATCAGGAGGCATCCGGACTTTAGATAGGTCGCGTCGAGGAAGATTTGGTCATGGATGCGGAATGAGTCGATGGTGGGTGTGGGGATGATCCACCAGCACCATCGGAATCGGTGGTGCATGGTTTGCCTGGTTACGCCATGGTGTGCGGCGAAGGTGGTTAGAGATTGGGTGCCGGTGGCCCATTGGATGAACAAAGCCATGGTGGCGGTGTTTTTGTTGTGGGTTTGGGTGTTGCGGGTAAAGGAGTGTCCGCAGTGGGTGCAGCGCCAACGGGTGGTTGATTTGCTGGTGGTGCCGTTTTTCTTTGTGTTGTTGCCGCATAGTGGGCAGCTGGGGCGGTTGGTGGTCATCCTTTAATCCAACCGGTGTGCGGTTAGCACAAATGTGGCCGGAGGTGCGGGATGGTGTGGGTAATAGCTTTCGGGGAGCTATTCTTTGGTGATTTGTGGTGTGTGGTCTGGGGTTATGGTGGCATGCGGACACACTTTTCTTTACTTAACCCTCTAGCACGGCACGTCCACCGCAGCGATGCGGTGGGGTTGGATCGTGAGGCTCTCCCCGGTGGATTCGAGCACCGCGGAGATGGTGGAGGGGGTCATCATCACGATGGAGATCCAGTCATGGCTGGTGGCACCCGCATAGTCCACGTAGTGCAGGCGCACCTGTGTGCCCGCGGTATAGGCGCGGCGCAGCTCGGACATGATCTCCCGCGGCGAGCGGAAGGTCCGGGTGTCCGAGGCCTTCGTGCCGTCCGCCGGGTCCACGGCGATGGCCTGGTCGTGGGCGCGGCGAAAACCCTCCACGGCGCCGTCGATCTCCGAGGCGATCTCGGTGGAGTCCCCAGTGATGTCCATGATGTTGCGCTGGGGAGTATCCACGCGAGACGGGACACGAGCCGAGTGGGGTTCGGTGGCGGAGCCCTGCTGGAATGCCCTGGTGGCGTCGTCAATCAAATACCGCAGGGACTGGGGAACGGACGAGAGACCGCCGGGGGACATGCGATCCAGGAAGGCCTCGATGTCCTTCCATGGGGCGTCATAGCGCTTCGGCCCGATCAGGCTGAATACGTCGCCTTCGCGGCCGTCCTCGCGCACCAGGGTGGCGGTGAGCCCCAGACGGCGGCGAGACTGCAGGTCGGAGGTCATGCGGAACACCGGGGCAGGCAGCAGGTGAACCTCGTCGTAAATGATTAAGCCCCAGTCGCGGGAGTCGAACAGCTCCAGCGCCCGGTATTCGCCCTTCGACTTGCGCGTGACCACTTGGTAGGTGGCGATGGTCACGGGGCGGATCTCCTTCTTCTCTCCGGAGTATTCGCCGATTTCATCCTCCGTCAGGGAGGTGCGGCGCACTAGCTCGTCCTTCCACTGCCTGCCCGCGACGGTGTTCGTCACCAGGATCAGGGTGGTGGCCTTTGCCTTGGCCATCGAGGCCGCGCCGACCATCGTCTTGCCCGCACCACATGGCAGCACTACCACGCCCGAGCCGCCTTCCCAGAAGCTATCGGCCGCCATCTCCTGGTAGTCGCGCAGCTGCCATTCTTCGTGTTCCTGCGACAGCTCGATGGGGTGTGCCTCGCCGTCGACGTATCCCGCCAGGTCCTCTGCGGGCCAGCCGACCTTCAGCAGTTCCTGCTTGAGCCTGCCGCGCTCGGAAGGGTGCACAACGATCGAGTCCTCGTCGATCTCTGCGCCCAACATGGGCTTGATCTTTTTGTGACGCCGGATCTCCGTCAGCACAGCCCTGTCCGTCGTCTCTAGCACGAGCCCGTGCGCTGGGTGCTTGATGAGCTTCAGCCGCCCGTAGCGATCCATCGTGTCGGCAATGTCGATGAGCAGCGGCTGCGGGGCGGGGAACCGCGAGTAGGTTTCCAGCACGTCCATGATCTGCTCCGCGTCGTGCCCTGCCGCGCGGGCGTTCCACAGCGCCAGCGGGGTGATGCGGTAGGTGTGCACGTGCTCCGGCGCGCGCTCCAGCTCCGCGAACGGTGCCAGCGCGGTGCGCGCCTCCTGCGCCTGTTCGTGGTCGATTTCCAGCAGCACGGTCTTATCCGACTGCACAATGAGCGGTCCGTTTCCAATGCCCACGCTGTGTGTCACTTCCTTTTTGTTTATCGACGCCACCGCGACGGTGTTGCTCAAGCCAAAGACATCATTTTACGCTGCAGTGGTGCGAACTCGTGCTCCACTATGCTGAGACCCATGATTGCTCAGACGGGAAATCTGCGCCAATGGCAGTATTTCGTGGCTTTAGCGGAGACCGGTAGTTTTACAGCGGCGGCAGCGCGACTGGGAGTGAGTCAGCCGCCTGTCTCCAATGCCATTAAGCGCTTAGAAGCTGGTGTAGGTACACCGCTATTTATCCGAGGGGCGGGGGAAGTGAAACTAACCGAGGCAGGGTTGACCTTGCTTCCATATGCCCGGGTGATTAATCGCGATCTTCAGACTATGCATTCGATGATTGACGGTATCCGAAGTGGTGCGCAAAGCGGGTTTCGTTTGGCCATCAGTAGTGCGCTTCCAAGCGAGATAGGATCGCGTATTGCAGCAAAGGCACAGCAGCATGATGGAGTAGTTTTGTCGTCACTGCCTTCTGTTGAGATTCTTGCCCGTGTTGAAGAAGGCGCTATTCATGCGGGGCTTGTTCAAGCTCCGGTTCCCTTGGGTACTCACCGCAGTGCGAGGCAGTTTTCTCTGTCACGTGATCTAGTGGTGCCGCCGGGGTATTCAAGGTTGGATAAGACCTTGTCTCAATTGAATCTGCTGGTGGAGAACCTGAATGACAATTCAAGTGCAGCCAGTGGTTTGGCGAGAGAGCTATTTCGGTCGGGTGTGTCTTGCGAAATTAATGATTCAGAGGATGCTCTAGGTAGGGGCTTATTGATTGGAAGAGGGGAGGGGATGTCTTTGGTATTTCGCGGTTTTCACCAGTTTGACAATGCTATTGAGCTTCCTTCCCGTTTCGATTTTTCCGTGGATGTAGTGGTTCGCCGAGGTGGGATGGACAATGGCGCCGAGGCCATGGCGGTCGCCGAAAGAATTTGTCGAAGGATTAACCAATGACTGCACGGATGGAGATGGCCCTGGAAAACGTGTTGACGCGGTCGGGGTGTGAGGGATGGTGGTGTGCATCGCGACTGCACGATGGGGTGACTATCGGACGCAAACAAGACGAGAAAATTACGGTGGCATCCTTATATAAAATCCGGCTCCTCCACCTCACTTTGGAAGCGATTCAACGAGGTGATCTGGATCCTCGTCTTCGTGTTGACGTTGCACCGTCCAAAGGAACTTACGAAGGGTATGGGTTCGCTGCCTTTGATGACGCAGTGAACGTGAGTCTCCGAGACTTAATGAAACAAGTCGCATCGGTGTCAGATAACGTGGCCGCCCACGAGATTTTGCGTCTACTGCCTGCGTGGGCTCGAGAAGCATTTCTTAAACGGTTTCCACCTCATTATGACTTGCAAGATCGGAATAGCTTAGTGACGGCGGAGAAACAATTGCGTCAATATGTTCAATCCCAAGGGGGGAGTAGTACAGATATAGCGTTTTCTGCAGTCTCTTCGTTGGCGGAAATAACTAATGACTTGGAACAGGTTTGGAAAGACGATAGTGCAGCGGTACGTCGATCTATGTGTGAACTCTTGGGGTTGCAGGTGTGGCGTCACCGTGTTCCTTCAGGCTTTCCTCCAAGCGGCGTTGATATCTATGGAAAAACGGGCACTGTAGGACTTCTCCATGGTGAAGCTTCGATTATCCAGGTTGAGGGCGAGGAGCCCATTGTGGTGTCCATCATGCTGAAACAGGTGGTGCCAGAACAAGCAATGAGTACTCACGATGGTGCTATTGGCGAAGTGGCTAGACTGCTCGTGGACGCTCTTCGTTAGAATTTCTGCCACTTGAATACACACTTCTACCATCGCCTATATGTGAATGAAATGAGACAATTGCATTATGTGATATTGGTGGCATCCAATGCGTCTCACTTAACGTCACTCCCATGATGACTAAGCACAATCGTTTCCGTCAGTCGGTGATTGCACTCTGTTCGCTCTCCGCAGTGATGTTGAGCAGCTGTTCAGCTCTACCGTGGGAATCAGACTCAGACGTATTTCTCAAAGCTTTCAACGCGGGAGATGACAGCAAGGCTGCACGGTATCTGGATCATCCAGACCCGGAGCGCGCCCTTCATGAATTTCGGCAGTCACTTCATGGTGTGAAGGTCAACATCGAAAAATCTGATATTTCCAATGGAAAGCAGAATACTCATGTGACTTGGTCCAAAGATGGTGTGGAGTTGGAGAGCAATGGTCGGCTCGTCCTTAGTGGACAGGATGGTAAGCCTCAATGGTTGCCTTCGATCTTCGAAGCTCAGTTGAGCGATGATTCCGCACTCTTTTTTGCTGAAGATAAACAGTACGATCTTCCAATTAAAGATCGCTTGGGCAATGAATATATGACCTGGACGAAAGTTATTCAGGTACGAGGTCGCAAAGATATAGCCTCTAGAGCGCAGGAATTGGCCCAGATTTTTGCACCAGTGTCTCCCACAACGACTAAGGAGTGGATCGAGCAGACCTTGGGAGAGTCTCAGGATGAAGACACCGTGCTCCTCACTTTGAGGCAGGAAGAATTCCGGAAGATACAAGAGCAACTTAGGACCTTTGAGGGAATTTCCACTGTGGAGCAGGGGCGTCTCTTAAGCGTGTCCAAAACTCTTAACTCTCCGCTGGATGCTGAATTGAACAAATATTGGGAGTCAGTGCTCGATGCTAATTCAGGATGGTCGATACGCGCTGAGAGTTCACAAGGTATGACGACGGTAGCCTCTGAGCCGCCTCGCCGAGTTCAGCCAATCGCAACCACTCTGGATAACACACTGCAAAGCGCAGCAAAACAAGCAGTGGACAGTGAGCAACGTGCCGCAGTTCTAGTCGTGCTCAATCCTAGAACAGGAGGTGTCCTTGCCGTTGCACAAAATGACAAGGCAAATAACCAAGGGCCAATCGCACTCACCGGGCTATTCCCACCGGGATCGACGTTCAAAACTGTGACCACAGCGGCGGCACTAGAGGCAGGGGCAGTCAGCATGGATGAGGAACTACCTTGTCCTAGCAATATCACCGTCGCTGGACGCAAGATTCCCAACGATCATGACTTCGATCTAGGTAGCGTTCGACTGGAAGAAGCTTTCGCCCAATCATGTAACACAACCCAAGCGGTCATTTCGGATCGTTTGGGAGAAGATGATCTGCAACGGACTGCTTTAGAACTCGGAATTGGCTCCGACTTCGACGTACCAGGGATGACCACACTTACTGGTTCGGTGCCGCGGACACCGGCTGGACCTCCTCGTGTGGAGGCTTCTATTGGACAGGGCGAGGTTCTAGCTAGTCCATTTGGGATTGCGCTCATGCAATCGACTGTCGCTAACGGCGGCTTGCTTGTTCCTCCACAGCTCATTCAAGGCGAACAGACAGTAGTGAATAAACAGGCAGACCAGCATGTCAGCGATACAACTATTCAAAGCCTCCGGACGATGATGAAATCAACAATTGACCACGGTTCAGCTAGGTCGTTGAGTGATCTTAGTGCACTTGGCGGAAAGACTGGTACAGCAGAAATTGATGGCAAGCTTTCCAATGGCTGGTTCGCTGGAACGACAGGGGAATTGGCGATTGCGTCCCTTGTAATCGAAGGAGATTCTTCTCAGCCAGCTGTGGAAATGGCCGGGCGTTTCCTTCGCTCGCCGGATGTTCAGAAATTCTCTGGAATTCAATAAACTTGCGTCATAACCTCTAGCACGGGTTAAGTAAAGAAAAGTGTGTCTTTTCCGGGCGTGTTGCGGTTATTTGATCCAGCCTTTTTGGATGCCGAGGTTGTGTTGGTAGCTGGTGTCGATGGCGGTGTCGTATTCTGCTGGTGCACCGATGTCATTGGTAGTGGCTGTGGTGTTGTGGGTGATCAGGTCTGTTGCTGTGGAAAGTGCGTCTTGACCCCATCGTTGGTCCCTGGCGATCTTGACCGGATCGTCAGGGACTTCTGTATGTAGATACAGCCACCAATCCATCACTGTGCGTTGATGCGGTAGTGATAGTCCGCGGTGTCTGCGGGCTAGTTCTTTTATGGGGGCGTTGATGCCACCTTCGAGGCTGTTTGTTGTTGCTGCAAGGTTGTCGGGGTCGATGGTTGTTGGTGGGGGTTGCAGGTAGGTAAACAGCAGGTCTCTGCGGTGCAGAGATAGCAATGATTGATAGGCCGCTCGGACGCGTTGGTGGGTGTAGACCTTGGTGTAGGCGCCGGTAGCAGGGTCTTTGATGGTGGTTTTCTCGTTCATCCATTCCCGGTAGGTGTGGTCGAATTCGTGCAGGTGGGCGACCCATGTGGATGCTTGGTCAAGGTCGGTGATGCGAGTGAGTTTCAGGGCTAGGCGGTAGAGGGTTTTGCCGGCATCGGTGCGGGGGTTGCTGGTGGTGTGGCGGCGGACTGTTCGTTGGGCGTGGACGAGGCAGCGTTGGATGCGTGTTGTTGGCCAGCAGTGGTGGATGGCTGATTGGGCACCTTGTCCGCCGTCTGTGACTGCGATTAGTGGTGCGGCAATGGGGCGTAGGAGTTCGGTGTAGGCGGCGGTGGTTTCGTGTCTGGCCCAGGTCCAGTTGATGACGTGGGTTTTACTGGCTGCGATCAGGAGGCATCCGGACTTTAGATAGGTCGCGTCGAGGAAGATTTGGTCATGGATGCGGAATGAGTCGATGGTGGGTGTGGGGATGATCCACCAGCACCATCGGAATCGGTGGTGCATGGTTTGCCTGGTTACGCCATGGTGTGCGGCGAAGGTGGTTAGAGATTGGGTGCCGGTGGCCCATTGGATGAACAAAGCCATGGTGGCGGTGTTTTTGTTGTGGGTTTGGGTGTTGCGGGTAAAGGAGTGTCCGCAGTGGGTGCAGCGCCAACGGGTGGTTGATTTGCTGGTGGTGCCGTTTTTCTTTGTGTTGTTGCCGCATAGTGGGCAGCTGGGGCGGTTGGTGGTCATCCTTTAATCCAACCGGTGTGCGGTTAGCACAAATGTGGCCGGAGGTGCGGGATGGTGTGGGTAATAGCTTTCGGGGAGCTATTCTTTGGTGATTTGTGGTGTGTGGTCTGGGGTTATGGTGGCATGCGGACACACTTTTCTTTACTTAACCC